>CAIXRL010000657.1 GCA_903921835.1 Candidatus Eiseniibacteriota bacterium
AAGGCGCGCGAGCAGGTCGCCGGCCCGCAGCACGTGATGGAAGTGCGCACGCTGCCCAACGGGGAGCAGGAAATCGTTTCGCACGGGCCGCAACTCCCGTCTCCGCCGCCGGTGCGGCTCCCCAATGGATTCTCCAAGCCCGCGGCCGCGCCGCTCGGTGGCCAGCCGCTCACGGGCGACGTCACGGGGCGCAAGAGCGTCGCGGAGAGCAGGCTCGCGCCCGCACTGGCGCCGCAGATCGCATCGACACCGGTTCCCGCGTCCGCGGCGGACCAGGCGGCAGGGAGCCTCGCCGATGACCCGCCCGACGCGGGCGTGGCCACGCCCGCGCCGGGCTTCCCGGCGTGCGGACATGTGCGCGACTCGAAGGGCAGGCCCGCAGCGCACGCGCTGGTGACGGTCCCGGAGACGGGTGCCACGGTCACCGCGGGCGCCGACGGGTCGTTCTGTATCGAGCTGCCCGCGGGCGGAGGCGCGCTGTCGGTGCTCGCGGTGGGCTACCGGCCGTATCGCACGCAGGTGACCCCGGCCGGCGCCTCGGCCCCGGTCGCGATCACGCTGTCGGCGGTGGACGTGCTCTCGCCACCTGCCTCGTTCGGAATGGGCGGCGTTGGCAGCCAGCGCGGCGGGATCGCGAAGGCGCCTGCGCGGAGCCTCAGCCTGCCGCGGCGAGCTGCGATGAACGCCACGGCGGCCGCGCTGAAGTCCGGCACCGTCGCCCCGTGGAACGTCGCGGCGGCGCGCTGGGAGACGGTGGCGCTCTTTGAGCGGTCCGCCAGCGACGCGGAGCCCGGGTTCCAGGTGGCCGAGGCGCGCGTGAACGCGTGGCTCGTCGGCCGCACGGACGCGCGGGAGGGCGCCGCGCTCCGCGCGGCCGCGCAGAAGGCGACGGCGCAGTTCCTGGCGCACGCCGCGCCCGGGACCACGCGCGACATCGTGCTCGGGTGGAGCCGCGTGCTGGAGCGCTGAGGGCCGCATCTCGCACCCCTGCATTTCGCGCTTGCGCCGCGCTCGCCCGCTCGGCCACCCTCGTGGTTGACTCGGACGATTCATGAGCCCGCGGGGCTGCGAGCGCGATCTGCGCGCCATCCGGACCCACCTTGGGTGGGTACCCCGAAGCTCGACCGGCCGATCTGCTTGCGTCTGACGCACATCCCGCACTCTCGGCTCGTGGTTCATGAATCGTCCGGGTTTCAACGTTGCCCGCTCGCGGGCACACCTTCCGAGGAGCCCCCGTGGCCCTGCCGCCGATCGCAACCGACGCCGACCGCAAGCGCAGTCCCGAGGAGATCGAGCGCCACTGGTTCGAGAACGTCTACCAGGGCGACAAGATGCGGCAGCTCACGCTGCGCGCGGTGCTCATGGGAATGGTGCTCGGCATGGTCATGGTGTGTTCCAACGTGTACGTGGGGCTCAAGGCCGGCTGGGGCATGGGTGTCGCGATCACGTCGTGCGTGCTGGCGTACGCGAGCTTCCAGGTCATTTCGAAGACCGTCGGCTCGACGCTGGTCCGGATGCACGGCCTGCCGCTCGTGGGCGGGTTCTTCAAGCGACTCTGGCCCGACAACCACTACTCGATCCTCGAGAACAACTGCATGCAGTCGTGCGCCTCGGCCGCCGGCTCCATGACCAGTGGCGGGCTCGTGAACGCGATCCCCGCGCTCATGATGCTCAACGCCGCGGCGCTGCCCGCGAGCTTCGCGACGCGCTGCCTGTGGCTGATTCCCTGGGTCGCGGTCATCTCGGGCCTCGGCGTGTTCCTCGCGGTGCCCGCCAAGCGCCAGATGATCAACGTCGAGCAGCTGCCGTTCCCCTCCGGCAGGGCCGCCGCTGTGACGCTGACCGCGCTGCACGCCGAGGGCGGCGAGGCGGCCAAGCAGGCGCGGGCGCTCGGCCTGGCCGGCCTGCTCGGGCTGGCGATCACGTGGCTGCGCGATGCCTCGGGCCTGGCGTTCATGCAGGTGACGAAGTTCGCGCACGCACCGGTCTGGGCGCCTGTGAAGGGCGTGTTCGCGCCCAAGGCCGCGCCGTGGTTCAAGCTGCCGAATATCGAGACCACGTGGGGCACGGCGTGGGTGAAGCTCGGGATGTACAAGGACAAGCCGCTCGGGCTCAACCAGGTCACGATGTCCTTCGAGGGCTCGCTGCTGTTCATCGCCGCGGGCGCGATCATGGGCTTTCGCCAGGCGTGGAGCCTGATGCTGGGCGCGGTGATCAACTACGTCGTGCTCGCCCCGTATTTCCTGCGCGCGGGCGACATCAAGGCGGCCAGCTTCCGCGGCATCTCCACCTGGAGCCTGTGGATCGGCGTGCCCATGATGGTGA
>CAIXRL010000658.1 GCA_903921835.1 Candidatus Eiseniibacteriota bacterium
CAGCTCGACCGCTTCATGTACAACGTGCAGGTGGACTACCCCTCGCAGGCGGAGGAGGAGCAGATCGTGTCCACCACGACGTCCGCCTACCGTCCGCAGCTCGAGCGCGTGCTCGGGGCCGCGGACATCCTCGCGCTGCAGCAGCTCGTGCGGCGCGTGCCCGTCGCCGAACACGTCGTGCGCTACGCGGTGCGGCTCGCCCGCGCGACCCGCGGGCGCGAGGGCGCCCCCGACTTCGTGAAGCAGTGGGTGAGCTGGGGCGCGGGGCCGCGCGCTTCGCAGTACCTCGTGCTCGGCGCCAAGACGCGCGCCGTGCTGCGCGGCCGCTTCGCGCCGGGGATCGAGGACGTGCAGGCGGTGGCGGCGTCCGTGCTGCGCCACCGCATCGTCACCAACTTCACCGCCGAGGCCGATGGCGTGAAGCCGGATCGCATCATCGCCGACCTGCTCGCGGCGATTCCCACGGCATGACCGTCACGCGGCGCCGGCAGATCGGCCCGCACGCCGGCGACCGGCGCGCCGGGCGTCGCGTCGCGCGCCCTGCGCGAGGGCGGCACGCTGCCGTGGCCCGCGTGGGCGGAGGCGTGAGATGAGCGGCGGGCTTCCCGCCGCCCCGGGCCCGGGCGGCGAGGCGAGGCGCTACCTCGATCCCGCGGTTGTCGCGCGGCTCTCGCACCTCGACGTGCGCGCCCGGCTCGTGGTCGAGGGCTTCATCGCGGGCATGCACCGCTCGCCGTTCCACGGCTTCAGCGTCGAGTTCACCGAGCACCGCCCGTACATGCCGGGCGATCCGCTCAAGAACCTCGACTGGAAGGTGCTCGCCAAGAGCGATCGCTACCTGGTGAAGCAGTACACCGAGGAGACCAACCTCCGCTGCCACCTGCTGCTCGACCTGTCGGGCTCGATGGGCTTCCGCTCCGCGCGCGCCTCGCAGTCCAAGTTCGAGTACGCGAGATCCCTCGCCGCGGCGCTCGCCTACCTGATGCTGGGGCAGCAGGACGCCGTCGGCGCGCTGCTCTTCTCCGACCGGCCGCAGAGCTTCGTCCCCGCCCGCTCGGTCCGCTCGCACCTCGACGTGCTGCTCAAGGCGATCGCGGCCGGCACGCCGCAGGGCGGCACGCACCTGGGGCCGTCGCTGCACGAGCTGGCGGAGCGCATCAAGCGGCGCGGGCTGGTCGTGCTGCTGTCCGACCTCATGGACAAGCCCGAGAACGTGCTCGCCGGCCTGCAGCACTTCCGCCACCGCCACCACGAGGTGATCGTCTTCCACATCCTCGACCCGGACGAGATCGAGTTTCCCTTCCACGACACCGCGACGTTCGTGGACATGGAGAGCGGGGCGAAGCTGACGACGGAGCCGTGGGAGATCGGGCCGCGCTACCGCGAGCGCCTCGAGGCCTGGCGCGAGCGCTACCGCCGCGCCTGCCGCGAGCGGCTCATCGACTACGTTCCGCTCGACACGCGCACGCCGTTCGATCGCGCGCTGCTCGCCTACCTCGAGAAGCGGGCGAAGCTGCTGTGACCGCGCACGCCGCAGGACATCACGCCCGGTCGCCGGGTGAGGCGCCGCGATGAACTTCCTCAATCCCGTCTTCCTGGCGGGCCTCGCGGCGGCCGCGATCCCGATCCTGATCCACCTCTTCACGCGCCGGCGCCCGAAGTCGATCGCGTTCTCCTCCCTGGAGTTCCTCGCCGAGGTCCATCAGAGCCAGATCCGCCGGCTCAAGCTCAAGCAGTGGCTCCTGCTCGCGCTGCGCACGCTCGCGATCGCCGCGCTCGCGATCGCGATGGCGAAGCCGGTGACGCGCAGCGGCATGGGGCCGGGCGCGGGGGCATCGAGCAGCGTGGTCGCGCTCGTGGACGTGAGCGGCAGCATGGGCGCCATTGGCGCCGACGGTCGCCCGCTCGAGACCGCCGCGCGGCGCGTGGTGGACGACCTGCTCGCGACGCTCGGGCCTGGCGACGAGCTGTGGCTGGTGCCCTACGATCGCGCCCCGCGTCCCGTGTCGGACAGGCCGCTGGGCGACATCGGCCGGTTGCGCGCCGCCGTCGACGCGCTCACGGCAACCGCCGCCATCACCGATCATCGGACCGCGCTCGAGACCGCCGCACATGCCCTGCGCCAGGCGCACGCGCTCAACCGCGAGCTGTTCTGGATCTCCGACTTCCAGCGCACGGGCTTCGCGCGCGCCGACGGCACCACCCCGCGCTTCGTGGCGCCGGAAGGCCCGTGGAGCGCCGCGCGCGTCTACCTGGTGCCGCTCGCGCCGCGCAGCCGCGCCAACGCCGCGCTCACCGGTGCGGCGCTCGCCCCGGCCGACAGCGGCGCGGCGCTCACCGTGGAGGCCGAGGGCTTCGACGTCACGGCGGGCGACTTCCCGGTCGAGGCCCGCGAGGTCGCCGCCTCCGGGAGCGCGGGCGACGCGCTCGGCCGCGGCTACGTCTCGCTGCCCGCATCGGGCCGCGCCCACACGCTGCTGCCGCTCGCGCGCGTCCCGGAAGCCGGCGGGGAGGCGCTGCTGCCCGACGATGCGCTCGCGCTGGACAACCGCCGCGTGTTCGCCTCCGGCCGCGCCGGCACGCTGCACGTGCTGCTGCGCGAAGACGGCCCGCCCTCGCCGCTTCGGCTCGCGCTGGAAGCCGGCATGCCGGCGTCGGGCCTCGACGTGGCC
>CAIXRL010000659.1 GCA_903921835.1 Candidatus Eiseniibacteriota bacterium
GCCGCTGTCCTCATCGTGTCTCCAACACGGCTGCGGCGCGGCCGGCCGATCTTCTTGCGGCTGACGCACATCCCGCACTCTCGGCTCGCGGTTCATGAATGATGCGGGCTAGCCATTCTTTTCAGAGGTGACGCCGAGATGTCCGCGGCGTCGCGAGCCTGCTGTCATTGCGCAGCGGCTCCCCGAAGTCGGGTCCGGAGCGCCCCTGCGCCCCGGCGGGCATCCTCCCGGAGCGGCGATGTCCGAAACGGCTGCGCTCCCGCTCCGGCGTTCGACACCGCCGCGGGCGCGCGGATAACATCGCGCAATCGCGCCCGCCGGTTTCCGGCAGGGGCCCGCCACGAGGACAGCATGGACGCCGATCGCAAGCTGCACGCCCTGCTGCGCGCCATCCAGGAGGTGGCGCGCACCGAGAGTTGCGCCGAGGCCTGCGCCGCCGCGCTGGCGGCCGCCGCCGCGGCCCTGGACGTCCCTCGCGCGTGGATCCAGTGGGGCGACATCGACGGCGCGCCGCGGATCGCGCACTCCGGCCTCGTTCCGCCCGCCTGCCTCGAGGCTGCAGGGCGCGGGCTGCCCTGGCCGGGCGGACAGTGCGCGCCGTCGCCGCCCGAAATCATGGTGATGGATGCCGCCGCGGGCGCGCCGGGGGCCCTGCCCGAGGCGTTGCGTGCCGACGGCATGTGCGCGGCGACATTCGTGCCGATGGTCGCGGGCGGCCGGCTGCTCGGCGCACTCGTGCTGCTCTCCGAGTCCCCGCGCGCCTGGACTGCCGACGAGCGGTGCGTCGCGGAGGGCGTCGCGCAGCTCGCGGCGGATGCGCTCACCCGCGCCCGCACTCGGGCGGCGCGCGAGCGGCTCGAGCACGCACTGCTGCAGGCCAGGCGGCTCGAGAGCGTCGGCCACGTCGCGGGCGGGGCCGCGCACGACTTCAATAACATGCTCACCGCGATGATCGGCTACATGGACCTCGTTTCCGCCTGCCTGCCGGCGGGCACCGAGGAACAGGGCTATCTGGCGCAGGCGCTCGACGCGGCCGAGCAGGCCACCGAGCTCACGCGCCAGATGCTGGAGTTCGCGCGACGCCAACCTGCGCCGCGGACGCCGCAGAATCTCAACGCGCTGCTGGAGCGCATTGCGCCGCTGGTGCGACGGTTGATGCCCGAGGGCGTGAGCCTCGTCGTCCGCTCCCAGGCCGCTCCCGCGTGGGTGCTGGCCGACGCGGGCCAGCTCGAGCAGGTGGTCGTGACCCTGGCACTGCGCGCGCGCGACGCCATGCCGGGCGGCGGCGTGCTGACGCTTTCCACGATCCGGGCCGCGGGAACGGGTGGCGCCCCGGAGTGTGTGGCGCTCGAGGCCGTGGACACCGGCGAGGGCCTGGATGCCGAGGCCCTGCGGCGTGCGCTCGAAGCCGAGTCCTTGGGCGGCGACGACGGCAGGCTGCAGCTGGCGATCGCCGCGTCGCTGGTGCGCGCGAGCGGCGGACGAATGGAAGCCGGACGCGACGCCGCCGGCGCGACGCGCGTGCGGGCCCTGTGGACGCTCACCGTTTCGCCGGGCGCCAGGGCCGAATCGGGCGGGGAGGTTGTGGGGGGGGGCGAAACCGTGCTGTTCGTCGCGCACGATTCGTCGATGCGCGACCTCGTCGCCGCGATGCTCTCGCCCCTGGGCTACCGGGTGCTCACGGCCGGGGGCGCGGACGAAGGGCTGGTGTTGCTGGGGGACTGCCCGGGCGCCGTGCAGCTGCTGATCGCCGACCTGGTGCTGCCGGGCATGGGGGGTCGCGAACTGGCGCTGCGCGCCCGCGAGACGCGACCGGGCCTGAGGGTGCTGCTCACCTCAGACTACGCGGCCGTGCCCGGAGCGACCGAGGTCGTGGGCGGGATGCCGTTCCTGCCCAGGCCCTTCACCCGAGAGGCGCTGGCGTATCGCGTGCGCGAAGCGCTCGACGCGCCGCCCCCGGGTGCGGGCGGCGCGTCGGGTTGACGCTCGCGGGCGCGGGACCTCCGCGTCCGCGAGGCCTTCAGGCGGCGCTGCCGCAATGCCTGCACTTGCGCGCGGCGGCGGGGATGTCTTCGAGGCACTCGGCGCATTTCCGGGTCGCGGGCGAGGGCGCGGCGGGCGCCGGCTTGAGCAGCGACCGGGTGATCATGTAGACGACGAATGCGACGATCACGAAGTCGATCACCGTGCCCGAGAACGCACCCAGGCCGATGGCCTTGTCGATCGCGCCGTCGGGCCTGTGCGTCAGCGCGAGCTTCGCCTCACGCCAGTCGCCCGCGGGCATCGCGAGGCTGATCAGCGGCATGAGGATGTCGGCCACGAGCGAACTGACCACCTTGCCCACCGCGCCGCCGATGATGACGCCGACGGCAAGCGCGAGCGCGTTGGTCTGCCTGAGAAACTCGACGAACCCTTTCATCGAACGATCTCCCTTCCGAGGAGTGAGGTGACCTTCCGAACCCAAATGGTGTTCAGCAGCCCGGCGCCACGGTTGGGCGATGGCGGTGCGTCCGGGGGCGCGGTCGCCCTGGAGCGAGCGAGCCGCAACGGAATACCGTGAGGCGAGGCCGGCCGCCGGGCCGGTCGCCCCCGCCCAACCGTGATGAATCGTGGAAGGCGGTCAGAACGTCGTCTGCAGGTGCAGGAACGTCTTGTCGTGGTGAACCGCGACGCTGTAGGGCTCGGAGTCGAGCTCGATGCCCTCCACGAGCTGCACCCGGACCCTGTCGAACCGCGCCTGGAACCCGAAAAATCCGCGGGATTCCTTGCGGCTCGCGTAGGTGAACCCCGGCACGTCGCCGACGCGAGTGACGCCGATCCGATCGTAGAGCAATCCCGTCTTCACCAGCCAGTCCGGATGCACCCGCCAGTCGAGCTCGAGCGCGCCGACGCGGTCGAGCGCGCGGAACTGCGCGTCTACGGCCGGGGGGCGCCAGCTCGCGTCGCGGTTCTGGTAGAGATAGCGACCCTCGAGCCGGAGCCGCGGCGCGAGGTCGCGGCGCACCGCCACCTCCGCGGTCCAGCGGCGCCGGAACACGTGTCCGTCGCCGGCCTGCGAGCCGAACGTCCGTTCCGAGCGCGCCTGAATGTCCTCGAACGCGGCGACGACCTGCTGGGCTCCGAGTGCGTACTCGGCCCGCGTCAGCATCTTCGCGCCCCACAGCGAATACCCGCCCGAGAGGGCTGGATCGGGGTCGACGATGTCCTTGCGCGAGGGCGTGAGCCACGTGCCCGAGGCTTCGAGGCGATGCCGGCGGCCGCGCCACACGCCCGTGAGCGCGGGCTCGAACGGATGTTGCACGTAGGGCTCGGCGTGATTGCCGACCTTCTCCTGCTTGAACTCCCAGAACTTGTTGAACGCGTCCTCGAACGTGAAGATCGCCCGCCCCTGGAGCGGCCGCGTCGCGTCCCCGCCCTCCCACATCACGGCGAAGTCCTGCTGGCTCTTGTCGTACGCCGGCCGCACGCGGAGCCCCAGCACGCCCATGTGATCCGTGGCGCGATGAAGGTCGAACTGGAGCCATTGCCAGCTCGCCTCGAGATCGGTGCGCTGCAGGAACCCGATGTCGAGCCACGATCCCCGTCCGAGCGTCGAGCGCGCCTTGAACTCGTTCGACTGGTACCACGTGCCCGACGTGAGACAGCCCTGGTCGGCTCGCAGTGCGCTGGTCGCGCCCTCCCACTCCGTCCGCCACTCGTCGGGGGCTCGCGCGAGGTAGTGGTCGAGGATGCTCTCGTCGTCGACTTCCATCGCGGATACGTCGAAGGTCGAGAACTCCTCGACGCTCGC
>CAIXRL010000660.1 GCA_903921835.1 Candidatus Eiseniibacteriota bacterium
CGGCAGGCGATCATCGACGCGGGCGGGCTGATTCCGTACGCACGCCGGCTGCTGCTGGAGCGCCCGGCGCGCTGACGTCGCCGGACGCGGTTTTCGCAGGGGGGGCGGGGCTTCGGCTGCGCCCCCCCCGCGCGTTTGCAGCCCGGCGGCACCGGCGTCAGCTGCGGGCCGCTTCCCTGCGGTAGCGCAGGTGGTCGCCGCGGTTCGTCACCGTCTCCACGCGCACGTTCGGGAAGCGCTCGCGGCTGGCGCTCGCGCAGGCGCCGAAGTCACAGCCGTACCAACCGCCGTGCATGGGCAGGAACAGCGCCGGCCGGAGCGCGTCGAGCGCGTACCCGGCGCCCATCTCCACCGCGACGTGATCGCCGAACCCGCATCCCGTGACCGGCAGGAAGGCAATGTCCGGCTTCACTCCCCGCGCCTTCAGGAACGCGATCTCCGGCGTGAAGTCGCCGGACAGGTCGCGGTTCCGGTTCGCGTGGTCGCCCGCGTGGAGGATCACGAGCCCGTCGACCTCCACGACGAAGCCGACGCCGGAGTCGTTGGCCCGGATGGTCGTGACCTTCATGCCGTCCACCTCGCGCGTCTCCCGCGGCGCGATGAACACGTGCGGCGGCAGCGTGTCGGCCTGGAAGCCGAGGACGTAGGTCATCCGTGGTATCTGCCCGCGCCAGCCGAAGATCCGCGGGTCGAAGTGGTCGGCGTGGTCGTGCGAGACGAACACGGTGACCCGCTCGTTCTTCAGCTCCTGCGGCGCGATGAAGCCGTTGCACAGGCCCGGCTCGTCCGCGGGCGGATCGCCGGGCGTGTAGTCGAAGACGAGGAAATGATTCCGCGTCTTGATCCCCCAGGCGCTGTTCCCGAGGAACCAGATCGCGGCCTGGCCGTCGGGGAGTCCCTGCGCTCTCGCCAGCCCGCGCTCGTCGGTGCTCCGCCAGCGCGCGCCGGGGGCATGGTGCGCGGCCAGGAGGCTGGCCACCGAATGGTTTCCGTAGCGCACCGCGAGGTCGAGCGGCGTGGCGCCATTTCGGTCCTTCGCGTTGGCGTTCGCACCGCGCTCCAGCAGCAGGCGCGCGATGTCGGCCCGGCCGCTGATGGCGGCCCGGTGGAGCAGCGTGAGGGAATCGATCCCGTCGGTCGCCGTGGCGCGTGCGCCAGCCTCGAGCAGCAACGTGACGAGTTCCGTGTTCTTCAACAGGACCGCATCCGTCAGCACCGCGCGGCCGCTCTGCCCGGGTCGGTTCGGATCGGCGCCGTGGGCCAGCAGCAGGCGGGTCATCGCCGGGTTCGTGCGCCACACCGAGAGCAGCAGCGGGGTCGGGTTCTGGCCGAAGGCTGCATTCGGATCGGCGCCGGCCGCCAGGAGCGCCGCTGCGGAGTGGATCTTCGCGAACTCGATGGCCCAGCCCAGGGGCGTGCTCCCGCCCGAATCTGGCACGCTGACGCGTGCCCCGCGCGCGACCAGCCCCCCGATCCGCGTGGAGTCGTCCGAGCGGGTCGCCCAGTGAAGCGGAGTCTGTCCGGCGCCGTTGCCGCGGTTGATGTCGCCGCCACGACCCAGGAGCAGGTCCACGATGTCCCACATGCCGCGCGATCCGGCGAAGTGGAGGAGGGTTGCGCCCTGGGGGGAGGTGTAGTTCAGGTCAGCGCCGGCCCGCAGGAGCACGTGCACGATGGCCGTGTCGCCGCCGGACACGGCGAAGCTCAGGGCGCAGGCGCCGTTGTGGTCGAGGTGGTTGACGTTGGCGCCGCGGTCCAGCAGCAGGCGCACCATCGCCCGCTGGCGCCGGACCGCGGCGACGTCGAGGGGCGTGCTCTGGTCACTGTCGGGTCCATTGATGTCGGCGCCGGCATCGAGCAGGAGGCGGGCGATCCCGACCTGCCCCGCGCCTGCGGCGAGGTGCAGGGGCAGGTCCGCGGACGGCGTGTTGTTCGTGGTGCGAACCAGGCCCGGGGTCGCGCGCAGCAGCGCGATCACGCGGGCGCTGTCGCCGGCGACGACCGCTTCGTGGATTTCGCCAGCTTGCAGTGTCGGCGAGAGGCCGACGAGAGCTGCACCCAGGAACATCAGCAGTTTGCAGGTACGCATGCTTCCTCCGTGTCGATCCTCCGGACCGTCGAATCCGGGAACGCGAGCTTCGCGGCAACCAAACCGGGGCATGCGCCCTGACCGCCCGCAGGTTCACGCGGCAGTCTCCGCCGGAATGCGGGCCGTGGCGCGCGGCAAGCGGTGAGCGCAGGAGTTGGGGCGACGAAAGCACCCCGCGGGGCGACGGGGGCGGCGGGCCGAATGCGGGCAGCGCCCGTCCGCCGCCGCAGGGCCCTCGTGGAACGAACGACCTTGTGTCCCTCCGGACTGGAAGACGGCCACCATCCTGCGGACGATGGGCCCCAGCGTGGTGACGTCCCTCGTCGTTCCCCGGGCACCCGTCCAGTACTGCATCTGGATCACGCGGCCGTGCTTGATCGCGACCATGATCGCGCCAAAGGACACCGGGGCCGAGAACGCGCGGTCGCCCATCCCCGCCTCGTCACTGACATCCGCGTGCTCCGATTCGGCGTTCTTGCGCGCTCCCATGCAGATCATCCCGGGAGGCGCGCCCGGCCGGTTCTTGTACGTGAGCACGGCGAGCTTGTGCCTGCCATCCGTGCCGACCCACGCGCAAGCCCCGCCGCCGGGAGTGGGCTTCTGCGTGGGCGAACCGCCGAGCAGCGCCGCGGCGTCGCCGGTACTCACGAGCGTGCACGCGTTCGCCTGCGCGAGCAGCGGCTGCGGACGCGCCGACCGCGCCGACAGCGCGGGCGCTCCGGGGAGCGGGGTGCTGGGCCAGGCATGCGTTGCGGTGCGCGAGGTCATGCAGGCTCTCCTTCGAACGGGACGTGCACCGGCGTGAATCGCGGGATCATCGGATCGTGGGGCACGTGGCCGGCTTCGCCGGCGCCGCTCAACGCACGCGATGGAAACGGAACGTGGGGCCGCGGGTCGCGAGCAGGAGTTGGTCGCCCTCGACTTCCACGGGCTGCTCCTGGTCCGCGATCCGGATGCGCCCGCCGTCGAGCACTTCCCAGCGCTGCTCCTGCATGGCGCCCCTGGCGCCCGTCACCACCGTGCCGTCGGCGCGGAACTCGAAGGTCATCGGCATGCCCTGCGCCTCCCAGCGTCCCAGCAGCGCGTCGCGCAGCGCCGCAGGCGTGGCCGCAGGCCGGAACGCGGGGCGCTCGCCCCCGGGAATCGCGCCGAACGGCTCGCGCAGAACGGCCGCGGCGTGCGCTTCCGCCGCGGTCGGCGGCGCGTCCGCGATGCGCTCCAGGTTGACCAGGTGGTCGCTGTTCGGGAGCACGAACGCGCGCACGATGCCGTCGTCGGGAGATGCATCGTACTGGGCTTCCGACACCCTGAGCGTCCGCTCCCCGACGTGCAGGTAGTAGGTGTAGCGCGCGTTCCCGCGCGAGGCGTAGGAGTGGTCCGCGAAGGTGTTCAGGTCCGAGCGCTTGCGCCGGAATGGCCCCTCGATCACGTCGAGAACGGTCGACTCCGATGCGGCCTGCTCGGCGCGAGGTCCCCGCGTCATGCCTCCCGAGCGCAGCCACAGGGCGCCGCCGATCGCGAACGCCGCGCCGAGGGCCAGCGACTGGAGCCGCGGGCCCGGGACGCGGCCGGCCAGGGTTCCCCAGACGATGAAGAGCCCGAACGCGGTAATGGCGAACCCCGCGAGCAGGCCCGAGCGTTTCGATTTCCCGGCGTCCACGCGCAGGTCGCGGACCTGCTCCGCGGTGAGACGGCCCGCGCGGTTGTCGGGGAGCGCTTGGGTGGAGAACGGGAGTTGCGCCATGCGTGCCTCCGCGGAACGGGGAGTTGCGGCCGGCACACGGGCCCGGCAACGCAGGGCGGGAGCCTACAGGCTCCGGCGCCGGAGCCGCGGCGAATTCGCGTTCAACGGTTGTTGCAACACAAATCGCATGAAACGTCAGTCGCCCGTCCCGCCTTCATTCGCGGCAATCACCTGGCCCTCGCGCAACCGGACGTGGTGCATGACGATTCCCAGTTCGCTCTCGAAGCGGCGGACCAGCCGGACGTCGTCACGCGTCATGAGCGTGACCGCCCGCCCTTTCGCACCCGCGCGGGCGGTGCGGCCCACGCGATGCAGGTACGCCTTGCTCTCCGTGGGCACGTCGAGGTTGAAGACGTGCGTGACGCCCTCGATGTCGAGCCCGCGCGCCGCGATGTCGGAGGCGAGCAGCACGCGGACGCGGGCGCTGCGGAAATCGTCCACGGCCTGCTTGCGGCCCCACTTGTCGTGGGCCGCGTGGAGGTCCGCGGCCGGGATCTTGTGGTAGGCCAGTTTCTCCGCGACTTTCGCCGCGGTCTCGCCACGGTGCGCGAACACCATCGCGCGTCCGGGCCGCAGCGCGTGCAGGAGCTTGCGCAGCACCTCCGGTTTGTCGCGCTCCTCGCACACCAGGTAGAGGTGTTCGATGTCCGCGTTCACCTGCGCGGCCCCCGCCTGCACCATGACCAGGCCGGGCGCGAGCGCCGCGAGGGCCTCGGCGCTCCCGGGCTGCTCGGTGGCGGACGCGAAGACCAGCTGCCGTTCGCGCGGTGCGGCCTTGATGATGTCCCGGATGGCGGACAGGCTCTCCTGCACCAGCAGCCGGTCCGCTTCGTCGATCACGACGGTCCGGAGCGCCTGCGTCTTCAGCTTGCGCGCGCCGATCAGGTCGCGGACGCGGCCTGGCGTGCCCACCACCACGTGCGGCTTCAGCTTCAGCTTGTCCAGCTGCCGCTCCATCGAGGTGCCGCCGACGGCCAGCATCACGCGCAGCGGCCAGGCGGCCTCCGCCGCGAGGTCGGCGCACGTGCGCTGGATCTGGATCGCCAGCTCGTGCGTGGGCGCGACGATCACGACCTGTGTCGCCTCCAGTGACACATCGAGACGGCAGTAGATCGGCAGCAGGTAGGCCAGCGTCTTGCCGGTTCCAGTCTCGGCGTTCAGGTAGGCGTCCTGGCCCGCCAGCAGCACGGGCAGCGCCGCGACCTGGATGGCGGTCGGGATGGTGATCCGCTGCCTCGCCAGGGCCGCGACCAGCTCGGGGTGCACGGCGAGTTCAGGGAAGGTCATGGGGGCGAGTGTCCCGTTCTCCGGCGCGGCGGTCAACAGGCGCGCCGGCGGGTGCGCCGGCGGGACCACGCGACGCGTCAGCGGATGCGGTCCCATGCGGCGCGCTGCTACCATGCGAGGATGATGGATCCACGCTTGCGCCCGTCGCCTGCCGCATGGGAGCTGCCCGTCGCACTCGCCGCTGTCGCGGCGGCGGGTGCGTGGGTCTTTCGCGGCGCGCTCGCGTACTACTTCGCGCAGGACGATTTTGCAGGTCTGGCGCGCGCGGCAGGCCTCCTGCCGCGGCTCGCAGGCCCGTGGCGCTACGTCTCGGGGCAGCTCTACTTCGACGCGATGCGCGCGCTGGCCGGCCTGCACCCCGTGGCGTACCACGGCGTGAGCCTCGCGGCGCACGTGGCCTGCGCTGCGCTGCTCGTGCTCGTGCTGCGCGCCCGGGTCTCGGTGGCGGCCGCGCTGACGGGCGCGCTGGTGTTCGTCACGCACCCGGCGCTCTTCACCGCGCTGTACTCGGTCTCCGGGATCGGCGAGATCCTGGCGCTGCTCTTCGCGCTCGCGGCCATCCTTGCGGCGCGCGGCCACGGGCGGGCGCGCTGGGCGGCCGTCCCGCTGTTCGCGCTCTCGCTGCTCTGCAAGGAATCGCTGCTGTTGCTGCCCGCGGTGGTGGCGCTGGACGCGCCCGGCAGGGACGGTGCGGGCGCGCGGGCGCCGCGGTCGGGGAGAGCCCCGCTGCTCGCCGCCCTCGCGGCCGTGACGGCCGGTTACCTCGCGCTCTTCCTCACGCACGATGTCTTCGGTGTCTGGAAGGCCCTGCCCGCGCAGGCGCCGTACGCGCTCGCGTTCGACCAGACGATTGTGGTGAACCTGCTCAGCTATGCCGGCTGGGCCGCGAACTTCACCGTGGCCGGGGTGCACGCGTTCTCCGACGCCGTGGACCCCGGCGTCACCGCGTGGGGCGTGGGCGCGCTGCTGGTGCTGGCGGCCGGCGTGTTCGCGCCGCCGCTGCGTGCGCGCGGCTGGGCGCTTGGCGTGGCGGCGTTCGCGGCGTTCCTGCTGCCCGTGCTGCCGCTCGCGCACCACACGTACCATTACTATCTCTACGCTCCGCTGGCGGGGCTCGCCGCGTGCGTGGCGGCTGCCGCCGACCTGGTGTTCGGCGCGTTCGAGCGTCCCGCGGGGGGCGTGCCACCGCCGCGCCGCGCCGCTCGGGGCGGGCGGAAGGCGGGTGCGCCGGCGCAGGTGCCGGC
>CAIXRL010000661.1 GCA_903921835.1 Candidatus Eiseniibacteriota bacterium
CGCGCGCTTGCGAGCGAACCCGCGCCGGCCAGCGCGCCCGCCGCCGCGCCCGGCGACGTTCGGCTCGACACCGACATCGAGGCACGCTGGCGCGCGACGATCGCGGCGGTCAACGGCCGCAAGCGCATGCTCGGCGCCTTCCTCGAGGAGAGCCGGCTCGCCGGGCTCGCGGATGGCGCGCTCGTGCTGGCGATGGATGACCTGCATCGCGCCGTCGTCAACGCCACCGAGCATCGCGTCATCGTGAGCGAGGAGCTGCGGGTCGCGTTCGGCCGCGCGCTGGAACTGAAATGCGTGGCGCTCGAGGCGGACCAGAAGCCCAGGCCCGCGAGCGCCGACGACGTGAAACCCCTGATCGACCGTGCCATCGAGTTCTTCGATGCCGAAGTGCTCGAGCGCCCCGGTCGCGGAGATCGCAACGGATGAAGAGTTTCGGTGACCTGATGAAGCAGGCGCAGAAGGTCCAGAAGCAGATGGGCGAGCTGCAGGGCCAGCTGTCCGAGGAGCGTTACGAGGCCACCGCCGGCGGCGGGCTGGTCAAGGTCGTCGTGGACGGCAAGCAGATGCTCAAGGAACTCAAGATCAGCCCTGACGTGCTCAAGGACGGCGACATCACGATCGTCGAGGACCTGGTGCTGACCGCGATGGGCGAGGCCCAGCGCGCGTCGGCCGAGAAGATGGCGGAGGCCTACGGGAAGCTGACCGGCGGCTTCCAGATGCCCTTCTAGAGGCTCGCGCCCGCACCGTGTATAGCTCCAAGTACCTCGAGCTGCTGATCGACGAGCTGGTCAAGCTCCCCAGCATCGGCCAGA
Organism: Candidatus Eiseniibacteriota bacterium; assembly: GCA_903921835.1. Lineage (GTDB taxonomy): Bacteria > Eisenbacteria > RBG-16-71-46 > RBG-16-71-46 > RBG-16-71-46 > CAIXRL01. Next base: position 813 of record CAIXRL010000661.1, read on the forward strand.
AGAGCGCCCAGCGGCTGGCGCTGCACCTGCTCAAGGTGCCGCGCGAGGACGCGTTGCGTCTCGCCGAGGCGATCCGCGCCGTGCGCGAGCGCGTCGGCTTCTGCGCGACTTGCGGCAACTTCAGCGAGGGCGATCCGTGCGGCATCTGCCGCGACCCGCAGCGCGACGGCAGCATCGTCTGCGTGGTCGAGCAGCCCGGCGACGTGCTGGCGCTCGAGCGCACCGGCATGTTCCGCGGGCGCTACCACGTGCTGGGCGGCGCGCTTTCGCCGCTGGAGGGCACCAGCCCCGAGCAGCTGCGCATCCGCGAGCTGCTGGAGCGCCTTCGCGCGCCGGGCGCCGACGGCGCGGGCGAGGTGCGCGAGATCATCCTGGCCACCAACCCGAACGTGAACGGCGAGGCGACCGCGCTCTACCTGTCGCGCCTGATCGGGCCGCTGGGCCTGCGGGTGACGCGCATCGCCCGCGGCGTGCCCATGGGCTCCGACCTCGAGTACTCCGACCTCGTGACGCTCAGTCGCGCGCTCGAGGGCCGTCGCGAGGTCGAGTAGCCGGCCGCGCCGGAGCCCGTCATGTCGGATCCCATCGGCCTGTTCGCCATCCTCGTCCTGGTCGCGCTCAACGGCTGCTTCGTGGCCGCGGAGTTCGCGCTGGTCACGGTGCGCTGGACGCGCATCGAGGAGTTGGTGGAGCAGGGTGTGCGCGGCGCGCGCGCGGTGCAGGGCGCGACCTCGCGCATGGACGGCATGATCGCCGCGACGCAGCTGGGTATCACGCTCTGCAGCCTGGGTGTCGGCTGGCTGGGCGAGCCCACGGTCGCGCACATGCTCCTGCCGCTCGTGCACCGGCTGGGGCTGCCGTGGAGCGCCGTGGTGGCGCACGGCGTGGCGATCGGCGTCTCGTTCCTGCTCATCACCTACCTGCACGTCGTGCTGGGCGAGCTCGCGCCCAAGGCGATCGCCCTGACGCGCGCCGAGAGCGTGGCCATCGCGCTCGTGCCCCCGTTGCTGGCGTTCGAGCGCGCGTGCCGGCCGCTGGTGGCGCTGATGCGCGGCTCGGGCGGCCTGGTGGTGAGGATGCTGCGGATCCCGGAGCCCACGGTCGAGCAGAGCGTGCACTCGACCGAGGAGATCGACCGCCTGGTCGAGGAGACGCAGGAGGCCGGCCTGATGCCCGCGGACGAGGCGAAGTACGTTCGCAACCTCTTCGAGCTGGCGGACAAGACCGTGCGCGACGCCATGGTGCCGCGCGAGAAGGTGGTCGCGCTGGCGCTGTCGGCGACCGAGAGCGAGATCCTCGAGACCTCGCGCGAGACGGGGCACACGCGCATGCCGGTGTGGGAGGACGACCCGGACCACATCGTCGGGATCGTGAACACCAAGGACCTCTTCCACATCTTCAGCCTGCGGGGTCTGGTGATCCTCATGGACGCAATGTATCCCGCGATCGTGGTGCATCCCGAGCAGCCCATCGCCCGCGTGCTGGGCCTGTTCCGGCGCGAGAAGCGGCAGATGGCGGTGGTCGAGGACCACGACGGCCACTTCCTGGGGATCGTGACGCTCGAGGACATCCTCGAGGAGATCGTGGGCGAGATCGAGGACGAGCACGACTGACGTCGCGCCCGGGGGGGGAGGTGCTCTCATGCGGCGCAGGTTCCATGTGATGGTGGCGACGGTGGCGGTGGCCGCGGTTTCCGTGCTTTCGGGATGTGGCCGGCAGCGCACACTGCGCCCGCTGTTCCCGTGGCTCTTCGGGATGCAGCATGTGAGCGCGCAACTCTGGGTCGAGCCTGGCATGCCGGATTCGACGCGGGCGGCGCTGCTGCGCGACCTCGGACTGTCGCGGCTGCGCCTGCTGCGCTGGTTCGGGCGGCTGCAATCACGGCCCGCGGTCGTGGTCTGTGTCACCGCGGACCGGGCGCGGGCGATGGGTTTGCGTGGAGCGCATGCGTACACGCTCGGCGATCGCGCGATCCTCGTGGGACCGGGCGGGCTGAGGGAGCGCACGCTGACGCACGAGTGGTCGCACGCGGAGTTGTACCGGCGGCTCGGTGGACTGAACGCCGGAGCGATCGCGCGTGTGCCGCGCTGGTTCGACGAGGGGCTCGCCAGCGCGGTCAGCGAGGACACCGCGCGTGCCGAGGCGAACTGGCGCGAGCTGGAGTCGAGCGGCGTGCCCACGCCATCGCTCGACGAGATGGTCACGATGTCACAGTTCGCCGACGCGAAGGCGGACTACCCGCCCGTGCGAGTCGATTCGCTGCCGCACGTGAACCGGGTGTACGCGACCGTGGCGCACGAGGTGCTCGGCTGGCTTCGGCGCGCCGGGCCGCTTGCCCCGGTGAGGCTCGTGGACGCGATGGACTCCGGGGAGTCCTTTGGCGCGGCGTACATGCGGCTCGGCGGCGAAGCCTCAGAGCGGTGAGACGGCGGGCGGCGGTCCCTGCC
>CAIXRL010000662.1 GCA_903921835.1 Candidatus Eiseniibacteriota bacterium
CAGACTCCGGGCGAGCCCGGCCGATTCATGAACCGCGAGCCGAGAGTGCGAGATGTGCGTCAGCCGCAAGAAGATCGGCCGGCCGGACCCACCTTCGGTGGGTACCCCGGAATCGTGTTCTCCACACGATGAGGACAGCGGCCGGTCGAGCTTCGGGGTACCCACCGAAGGTGGGTCCGGATGGCGCGCAGATCGCGCTCGCAGGCCGCGGGCTCATGAATAGTCGTCATGGCCTTTCGGCCGCCACGAAGCATGAAACTGGGGCGCGCCACGAGTTCCGAGGGACTTGCGGCGCACTTTCAAGTCAGTCCGGGCTAGCCCGGACTCCTCATGAACCGCCAGCCGAGAGCGCCAGCCGAGAGCGCGACAGCTGGGAGCGCGACAGCTGAGAGCGCGACAGCCGGGAATGCGGGATGGCCTGCGGCCGCAGGGCGCGCGCGGGCTGCCTCGTCGGCGACACGCCGGGGAGCATGCCGGTCGCGCACCGGACTGGCCGTGTTCCGGCTCGCCCTCCCGGGCCGCAGGGTTCATGAGCTGTCCGGGCAACCGGAGCGCCCTGGGTGGCGTCTGAGCCCGGCGTGAGACTCGCGCGGGCATCGCCATGGCCCCAAACGGACGCGGCGGCGGGGAGGAATCCCCGCCGCCGTCCCTCCGGATGGAGGAATGGGACTGTCTGCGTCCGCTGCCGCGCGCCCGTGGGGACAAGCGCTGGCGGGGGATTCTACTTGCGACGGCCGCGGGCGGCTGCGCCGAGAGCGATGAGGCCCATCGAGGCCAGCGCCATGGTGCCGGGCTCGGGAATCGGACGGGCGGGGCCGTTGTCGCCGTTGTTGGTGATGGGCGTCGAGACGGGATCCGGGGTCATATTGTGGCCCCGCAGTGGACCCGACTGCGCCATGGCGGCCGAAGCCACCAGCAGCATCAGGCTGGTAATCAGAAGCAATCTTTTCATGTGAGCGACTCCTCTGGGGGGCCTTGAGAGGGAGGCAAGGGGTTTGTCCGAGTGTGTACCCCAGGGTATTGCAAGCCCCGGGCCAGGGTCCCCGTAATGGTCCCAAGGTGGTACTCGCCAAGCCCATAGAGCTGTTTCGGGATCCGCCCGGAGCCGCTATGGTGGGGCCGGTTCCTGCGGAAGTGTCGTCCCGCCCGACACCGGAACCGCGCTTGCGCTCCCGTGATTCCCGGAGGTTCCGATGCCTGCTGGACAATCGCCACTGGCCGGTTTGTGCGAACGCTGCGCACGCGCGCGGCTCGTGCGGACGCCCAGGAGCGCGTTCTGGCTGTGCGGGCGGTCCCGGGACGACGCCCGTTTCGAGCGTTACCCGCGCATTCCGGTGCTCGCATGCCCAGGGTTCGAGGCGCTCCCGGACGGCGAAACCCCGCCCGAGGGTCCACCCGGACGGGGTTCGCAGGAGTGACGGCCTTTCTTACAGCAGCACCACCAGCCTCGAGGTCCGCGTGAGCCCCGGCGTGGCGAAGCGGACGAAGTACAGGCCTGCCGGGACGGTCCGCCCGGCGTCATCATGGGCGTTCCAACGCAGCGAATGGTGGCCCGCACCCAGCGAGCCTTCCACCAGCGAGGTCACCCGGCGCCCGCCGAGGTCATAGATCCCCAGCGACACGGCCGCAGCCGACGGCAGGTCGAAGGCCAGCACGGTGCCGCCGCGCAGCGGGTTGGGCCGCGGCGGCAGGAAGCGCAGCGCCAGCCGGTAGCCGCCGACGGCCGTGGTCCCGCCGAGCACCCGCGCCCGCAGCGCCACGGTGACCGGGGCGAGGGCGGTGGCGCCCGGCAGGGCCTCGTCGGCGGTCGTGAACGTGAGCGTCCCGGTGTAGGTCGAATCGCCCGCCGCGCCGGAGTCGTCGAAGTGGACGTTCCACGTCGCGCCGGTCGCGCCCAGCGTCGCGGGCGAGAAGCCGCCTGCGATCGAGAAGCGCTCCTCGCCGGTCACTGCTGCGCCCGACACCTGGAGCTGCGCCTGCAGCGTGCCCCAGCCCTGGTTGACGATGCGCACCGAGCTGTCCGGGAAGCTGCCGGTGGCGCGGTCGCCGAAATCGAGATCGCCGGCCGTGAGCACGACCAGTGAGTCGAGCGAGGGCGAGGCGTGCGCGAGCACGCGGCCCGAGAGCGCGATCACCTTGCTCGTCGTGTCGTTGTCGTTGCTCGCCAGCGTCAGCGTGCCGCTCTTCACGCCCACGACGCCCGCGTCCATGCCGATCGCGTGCGTGTTGGCGCCGGCGCCTGCTGCGGCCGTGAACGTGCCCGCCGGCGCGGTGAAGCCCGTGCTGGCGGCCAGCGTGTAGCTCAGCGTCGCCGCGGGCGTGGGGGCGGCGTTGCCGACGCTCAGGTTCTGCGTCGGGCTGCCGCCGACGATGGCGTCGCCCAGCGCGAACTGCGAGGGCGCCGAGTACTTCGCCGGCAGCTGCAGCGTGATCATGACCGGGATGTGGTCGGCGACGTCGTGCAGCGCGTTGGCGATCACGGAGCCCACGGCGTAGTTCGTGCCGGAGTTGATGTCGGTGTTGAAGTGCTGGCCGTCGTTGCCGAACGGCGTGTAGCTGCCGGTCACGTAGTCCATGCCGGCGCCGTCCTGGAGGGATGAGGACGTCAGCGCCAGGTCGAAGCGGTCGTCGAGGCCGCCCCCCGACTGCCCCGTGGTCGTGCACGAGTTGCACGGGCACTGCGTGAAGTAGGCGGCGTACGCACCGTCCTGGTGCCAGTAGGCCGGCATGCTCAGGTAGTCCACGCTGCGGCCGACGTTGCTGGTCTGCGACTCGGTCAGACGCAGGTAGGCGCCCTCGGTGCCGTCGTAGATGTTCGTATCGCCGCTGACGATGAAGTTCGGGCCCACGCTGGTCGTGGGCGTGGTGTTGATCGTGGTGCGCAGGTTGCCGGCCTCGGTGTTGCGCGTGGTGGCGCTCGTGGGGTCGTCGCCCGCCTTCATGTGCACGGCGTAGAGCCGGAACCAGGCGCCGTTCTTCACGTAGCCCACCGGCTTCACGAGCGAGACGAACGTGTTGCGCGGCCCGCCCGTGGCGATGGTGCTGAAGTTGGAGACGGCCACCTTGGCGGTCTTCCAGAAGACGCCAAAGCCCTCGCCGCTGGTGGTGTTGGCCGACACCCACTGGCGGGCCCAGACGCCGGGCGCGAGGTTGTCGAGCACGTCGAGCTTGAACGAGTCGGCGGCCGCCGCCGAGTTCATCTCCTCGGTGACGATCACGTCCGGGTCGAGCGCCGCCATCACCGTGCGGAAGTTCGCCTGGCGTGCCGTGATGTAGGCCGAGGGCAATCCGGGGCCTTCCCCGGGGTTCTCGTAGCCCATGACGTTCCAGGTGGCGACCTTGAGCGCGTGCGCGGGGGTGGCAAGCAGGATCAGCAGCGCGAGAGCGGAGGCGAAACGCGCAGTCGCGCGGACAGGCTCGGGGGCCATGCGGAGAACTCCTTGGCTGAATGCGGTCGCCGGGCCGGGCGTGCCGTCCGCAGGGGGCGGATTTCCGGGCAGGGAACCGACAGTGTGTGTTGGCGGCAGGCGAATTGTAGAACGAACGCCCTGCGCCGCGCCATAGGCAAGACGAGCCCGCCGCGTGCGCCGGGCGGGGCCCGCGGGCGGTCGGGCGCCCCCGCAAATGGCGGGAATCAGGCCCGGGCCCTCAACAATTGGTCCGCGGGGCCGATAATGGCTTCGTGCCTCTCCCGACCCGCACTTGCGCGCCCGATACTGTCCTGCTCTCGGACGTCTTCTCCGCGCTGTCCTTCTCCCTCGACCTCACCGAGGGGCAGCCGATGGGGCACGCGCTGCGGACCTGCCTCATCTCCATGGAACTCGGCCGGCGCCTGGGGCTGCCCCTGCAGCTGCGCCGCGACCTCTACTACGCCGCGCTGCTGAAGGACGTGGGCAGCTCGAGCAACGCCGCCCAGGTGTTCTCGTTCTTCGGCGACGACGACCGGCAGACCAAGGGCGCGCGGATGCGCGTGGACTGGTCGAACTACTTCCGCGCCGCCTTCTTCGCCATGGCGCACGCCTCGCCCGGCGCCTCGTGGTTCGGACGCGCGTCGCGCGTCGCCCGCCTCGCCCGCGGCGGCACGCGGCTCGCCGCGCGCCTGGTCGAGATGCGCTGCGAGCGCGGCGCCGACATCGTGCGTCAGCTCGGCCTGGGGCCGGGCGCGGCCGACGTGGTGCGATCGCTCGACGAGCACTGGGACGGGCGCGGGCATCCGCGCGGGCTGCGAGGCGAGGAGATCCCGATCATCACCCGCGTGCTCACCCTGGCGCAGACGCTCGAGGTGTTCGCGGTGCGCGATGGCGTCGAGGCCGGGCTGGACGTCGTGCGCTGCCGGGCGGGCCGCTGGTTCGATCCGCTCGTGGCCTCCGCGTGCGCCGGCCTCGAGGGGCCGCTCGGCGGCTGGCGTGGGATGTCCACGCGCGATCTGCAGCGGCTCGTGATCGACGCCGAGCCCGGCGATGCCGCGATGCTCGCGGGTTCGCGCGCCATCGACCGCATCGCGCAGGTCTTCGCCGAGGTCGTGGACGCCAAGTCGCCGTTCACGGGCGAGCACTCGGTGCGCACGACCCAGCTCGCGGTGAGCATCGCCCACCAGCTGGGCTGGGACGACACGGACCTCGCGGAGTTGCGGCGCGCGGGCCTGCTGCACGACCTGGGCAAGCTCACGGTCCCCAACTCGATCCTCGACAAGCCCTCGCCGCTCACCGCTTCCGAGTGGGAGGTGATGCGCATGCACTCGTACTACACCGAGCGCATCCTCGAGCACGTGCGCGGGTTCGAGTGGCTGGCGTTCGCGAGCGCCTCGCATCACGAACGGCTCGACGGCAGCGGCTATTGCCGGGGGCTGCGCGGCGAGCAGGTGCCCGCGCTCTCGCGCGTGCTCGCGGTGGCCGACATCTACGACGCGCTGAGCACGCGGCGACCCTACCGGCCCGCGCTCGAGCAGGACCAGGTGCTCGAGATCATGGAGCGCGACCGCGAGGCGGGGCTTTGCCCGGTGGCGCTGGACGCGCTGGTGATCGCGCTTGGCGACGAGCCCGGCCTGGAAGAACGCGCGGCCTGAAGCGCCGTTCCACCCGCCCCCGCGCTTTCAGGGCAGGAAGTAGAAGGCGATCCCGAGCACGAGGTAGACCGCGAGCAGCATGGCGCCCTCGAGCCAGTTCGATTCGCCGTCGGACGCGACCAGGTTGGCGATCACGGTCGCGGCGATCACCGCCAGCACCTCGAACGGCGTGAAGATGAGGTCCATGGCGCGGCCGGCCATCAGGCGCGAAGCGAACACCAGCACCGGCGCCACGAACAACGCGATCTGGATGCTGGAGCCGATCGCGATGTTGAGCGACAGGTCCATCTGGTCCCGGAGCGCGGCGCGTACGGCGGTCGAGTGCTCCGCGGCATTACCGACCACCGCCACCACGATCACGCCGGCGAAGATCGCGGTGAAGCCGAGCGCGTGCGACGCGCCCGCAATGGCGCCGACGAGCAGTTCGCTCATCCACGCGACGAGCACGGTGGCGGCCAGTAGCGTCACGACCGCCCGCGCGACCGGCCCGTGCGAGGGGCTCGCGGGCGCGGTGGAGCCGGCGTAGAGATGGCGGTGCGTGCGCAGCGAGAAGAACAGGCCGAGCAGATAGGCCACGAACAGCACCGCCGCGATGAGCAGCGACAGCCGGTGCTCGATCGCGCTCTCGCGCACGGCCGTGAGCGCGCCCCGCGCCTCGGCGCCCTCGGCGGCGAGGTGGAAGGCGGCCGGGACCACGAGCGCGATGGCGGCCAGCAGTAGCAGCGTGGACGACGCCGCGGCCGCCGCGCGGTCGAACACCTGCTTCTCCCGGCGCGCCCCGCCCGCGACCATCGAAACGCCCAGCACGAGCAGCGTGTTGCCGATGATCGAGCCCGTGAGCGACGCCTTCACGACCTCGTGGTAGCCGCGGCTGAGCGCGACCAGCGCCAGGATGAGCTCCGCCGCGTTGCCGAACGTGGCGTTCAGCAGCCCGCCGACCCCCGCGCCGAGGCGGCCCGCGAGGGTTTCGGTGGCCTCGCCCATGAGACCGGCGAGCGGGACGATCGCGATCGCGCTGCACAGGAAGACCGTGAGCGCGTTCGCGCCCGCGAGCCGCGCGATCGGCGCCACGAGCACGAATGCGAGCAGCGAGCGCAGCAGCAGTTGCTGCGGTGGGCGTTCGCGGAGGCGGGTGGGGACCGATGCCGTCATGCGGCGCACTGTGCCCGGCCGTGCCGGGGGGCGCAAGCGTCTCCGCTGCGGCGTCTCCGTTGCGGTCCGCGGGTCGCGCCGCTCACGGTGGACGCTCATGGTCCCGCCCAGCATCCGAACGCGCGCGGGGCGGCCGATGCGCTACGCTGCGACCGACGTCGTCCAGCCCGGAGGTGTTTCCCGTTGATCAAGTATCTCGGTTCCAAGCGCCGGCTGGTCGAGCGCATCGTGGACCGCGTCGAATCGTGCGCGGGCGTGCGCAGCGTGCTCGACCTGTTCTCGGGGACCTCGCGCGTCGGGCACGCACTCAAGGCGCGCGGGCTGCGCGTGCACGCGAACGACCACAACGCCTACGCGCACGTGCTGGGCCGCTGCTACGTCGGCGTGGACGCGCGCCGCTGGCGCGAGCCGGCCGCGAAGCTGATTGCCGAGCTGGACCGCGTGCGCGGCAGGGCCGGCTGGTTCACCGAGACGTACTGCGAACGCTCGCGTTTTCTCCAGCCCGCCAACGGCGCGCGCGTGGACGCGATCCGCACGCGCATCGCGCGGCTGGCGCTGGAGCCGGAGCTCGAGGCCGTCGCGCTCACCAGCCTGATGGAGGCCGCCGACCGCGTGGATTCCACGGTGGGCCTGCAGATGGCGTACCTGAAGAGCTGGGCGGCGCGCTCGCACCAGCCGCTGCGGCTCCGGTTGCCCGAGCTGCTCGACGGCGAAGGCTCGGCTTCCTGCATGGACGCCGGCGAGGCCGCGGGCGCGTTCGAGGCCGACCTGGCGTACCTGGACCCGCCGTACAACCAGCACAGCTACCTGGGCAACTACCACGTGTGGGAGTCGCTCGTGCGCTGGGACCGCCCCGAGGTCTACGGCGTGGCCATGAAGCGCGAGGACGTGCGCACGCGTCCGAGCGCGTTCAACCGCCGCGGCCAGCACGCCGCCGCGCTGCGCGACGTGCTCGACCGGCTGCGCGTGCGGTACCTGGTGGTGTCGTTCAGCGACGAGGGCTTCCTCGCGCTGGACGAGGTGCGCGAGATGCTGGCCGGCCGCGGTCGCGTCCGCGAGGTTGCGGTGATCCAGCCGCGCCACATTGGGCACAAGATCGGGATTCACGACCTGCGCGGGCGCAAGGTCGGTACGCCGGGGCCCGCGCACAATCGCGAACACCTGTTCGTGGTCGAGCTCGGCCCCCTTTCCGTCCGCCGCGCCGCGCGCCGCGCGCCCGTGGGGCCCGGCGCGGCCCGGCCAAGTGCCGGGAAGAGCTCGCGTTCGCCGCGCGCGCTCAAGTTCGCAACCTGACGGCCGAAACTCAGGAGTGCAGGAGCGCGCCCGATCCCGGCGTGCCCGCGGAGGTGCAGATGAACGCGATTTCCGGCCCGACGATGAGTTCCGCCATCACCCAGGTGATGTCGAATGCGGCGGTGCGCCCGGTGCGCGCGGTCAAGTCGAACGCCCAGCGCGCTGCCCTCCAGCAGGTGGATCGCTACGAGCCGTCGTCGGGCGGGAGCCAGCCGCTCACCGCGAGCCTGACGTACAGCCGCTCGGGCCAGGGCGGTCACGCGGACTCGGATGGCGACCTGGCCTGACGGTGTTCAGGCGCTTCGGCGCCTTGGGGCCGTCACCAACGGCCCAGATGAGACCGGCGGAGCCTCTCGGCCCCGCCGGTTCTCGTTGGGTGCTACGAGCAGCCCATCGAACTGCCGCAGTTGAGGCACCGGTAGCAGGTGCCGTTGCGGACGGTGATGTGGCCGCAGCTGTCGCACGCGGGCGCATCTCCGAGGAGCCGCTTGTTGTGCTCGGCCGCGAACATCGCGCCCGTGTCCCCGGCGCCCTCCACCATGCGCATCCGGGCGCCTTCGGGCATGCGGCTCTCGGCCGCGGAGTGCGCGGCCGACCTGTGCTCGCGGCCCACCGGCAGCTCGGTGGCGTGAGCGTGCCGGATCAGCTCGCCGGCCGGCGCCTCGGTGATGACGTGCGCGAGGTCGGTGCGATTCAGGTACTCGAGGCCGAGCACGCGGAACACGTAGTCGATCACGCTCGTGGCCACCTTGATGTTCTCGTGGCCCTCGACGCGCCCGTGCGGCTCGAAGCGCGTGAAGCAGAACTGGTCCACGAGGTCCTCGAGCGGCACGCCGTACTGCATGCCCATGGAGACCGCGATCGCGAAGCAGTTCATCATGCTCCGGAACGCCGCGCCTTCCTTGTGCATGTCGATGAAGATCTCGCCGAGCGTCCCGTCCTCGTACTCGCCGGTGCGCAGGAAGACCTTGTGGCCGCCGACGCGCGCCTCCTGCGTGAAGCCGTGGCGGCGTTTCGGCAGGCGGCGGCGGCGCAGCTTCGCGGGCGTCCCGGTATCGGCGGCGGCCGCCGCGGGCTCCTCCGGGCGCTTCCCGGCCGAGCTGCTGAGCGGCTGGCTCTGCTTGCAGCCGTCGCGATAGAGCGCGACCGCCTTGAGCCCGAGCTTCCACGACTCGGTGTAGGTGTTTTCGACGTCCTCGACGGTCGCTTCGTTCGGCAGGTTCACCGTCTTGCTGATGGCGCCCGAGATGAACGGCTGCACTGCCGCCATCATGCGAATGTGGCCGGCGTGGTGGATGTAGCGCGTGCCGTTGCGCGGCCGGAACGCGCAGTCGAAAACCGCCAGGTGCTCCTCCTTCAGGCGGGGAGCGCCCTCGATCGTTTCCTTCTCGTCGATCCAATCGAGGATCGCCTGCACGTCGTGCGCGTCGTAGCCGAGGCGCGAGAGCGCTTCGCCCACGGTGCTGTTCACAATCTTCAACACGCCGCCGCCGACCAGGCGCTTGTACTTCACCAGCGCCATGTCCGGTTCGATGCCGGTGGTGTCGCAGTCCATCATGAAGCCGATCGTGCCGGTGGG
>CAIXRL010000663.1 GCA_903921835.1 Candidatus Eiseniibacteriota bacterium
GGAAGTCGCCGATGCGATGCCGGACGACGCGTCGCTCGTGGCATGCCTGAAGGCGGCGCTGACCGAACTCGCGCGCCCGCTCATCCAGCGCGGCGAGCGCATGGCGAGGTGCACCACGTGAGGACGGAGAGGCCGCGCTTCGGGCACCGTGCGCACGCGCGGTCTCGTCCGGGCGCGCGGCGACGCCCGTCCGCGGCCGGATGCGACCCCGGCCTGCCGTCCCGCTACGGCCACACCCTCCGCTCCACCGCGGGCAGCGCCAAATCCGCGCCGCGCATGAAGACCGTGTCGGGGCGCACGGCGGGCATCCAGTAGGGCAGTTCCTCGAGCGTCTCGCACTCCCACATCACCGCGTCGCCCCACGCGCCGGGCGTCAGGTGGCCGACCTCGGCCTCGGCGCCGAGCGCCTTCGCCCCGTTCCATGTCACCGCCAGCAGCAGTTCACTCGCGGTGAAGCCGCACAGGCGCGCCGCCAGCGCGGCGCATTCCATGAGCGACTGCGCGGGCGCGGTGCCGGGATTGAAGTCGGTGGCGATGGCGAAGCGCGCGCCGCTCGCGCGCACCAGCGCGGCCTCGGGCAGCCGCTGGCGCAGGGTGAGCGCGGCCGCGGGCAGCAGCACGCCCACCACGCCCGCCTCTCCCAGCGCACGCCAGTCCTCCGCGGTGGCGCTCTCGAGGTGATCGGCGCTGCGCGCGTGCAGCTCGGCGGCCAGCTTCGCGCCGCCGAAATGCGCCATCTGCTCGGCGTGCAGCTTGACCGGGAAGCCCAGCTCCACCGCGCGCGTGAGCACGGCGCGGCACTCCTCGACCGTGAACGCGACCGGGTCGCAGAACACGTCCACGGCGCTCGCCATGCCGCGGCGGTGGATCTCGGTCAGCGTCGTCGTGCGCACCTCCTCGACGTAGGCCTCGCGCTTCCCCTCGAACTCCGCGGGCAGCGCGTGCAGCAGCAGCGCCGTGCGGTGCACGCGCACGGGCACGCGGATCGCGGCGCCCGACATCAGCTCGAGCAGCCGGATCTCGCGCTTCGGCGCCAGTCCGTAGCCGCTCTTGACCTCGACCGTGGTGCAGCCGTTGGCACGCCAGCGCTCCAGCCGGTTGGCGAGCGTCTTCTCCAGGATCTCGTCCTTCACCGCCGACGTCGCGTTCACCGTGGACTGGATGCCGCCGCCCGAGGCCGCGATGGCAGCGTACGACTCGCCCGCCAGCTTGCGCTGGAACTCGGCCGCGCGGTTTCCGCCGAAAATCATGTGCGTGTGGCAGTCTACGAGCCCCGGCGTCACGAGCTTCCCGCCCGCGTTCAGCGGACGCGCGTCGGGATGACGGCGTGAAAGCTCCGCGGCGGGTCCCACCTCGAGCACGCGGCCGTCGCGAAACACGACCCCGCCCTTGGGAAAGCGCAGGATCTCGCGCCCCTCCGCATCGGGGGTCACCACCTCGGAGGTGTTGTGCAGGATCAGGTAGGCCGTGCGGCCGGCAACGGGCTTGCCCGATGGATCGTTCGCGGACCAGCTACTCATGGCGTCGTCACCCCCGGCAGGTTCATGCCCGTGCGCCGTGCGAACTCGATGGCGTCCGGGTACCCGGCGTCGGCGTGCCGCATGACACCGGTGCCGGGGTCGTTCAGGAGCACGCGGGACAGGCGCACGTCCGCGTCGGCCGAGCCGTCGCAGACGATCACCAGCCCCGCGTGAATGGAGTTGCCGATGCCCACGCCGCCGCCGTGGTGCACGCTCACCCATGATGCCCCGCCGGCGGTGCTGAGCAGCGCGTTCAGGATCGGCCAGTCGGCGATCGCGTCGCTGCCGTCGCGCATCGCCTCGGTCTCGCGGTACGGCGAGGCGACCGAGCCCGCGTCGAGGTGGTCGCGACCGATGACGATGGGCGCCTTGAGCGCGCCCTCGCGCACCATGCGGTTGAAGCGCAGGGCGAGCCGGTGGCGCTCACCGTAGCCGAGCCAGCAGATGCGCGCCGGCAGGCCCTGGAATTGCACGTGCTTCTGCGCGAGCGGGATCCAGCGATGCAGCCGCGCATCGTCCGGGAACTCCGCCAGCGCCGCCGCGTCGGTGGCCGCGATGTCGGCCGGATCGCCCGAGAGCGCCGCCCAGCGAAACGGTCCCTTGCCCAGGCAGAAGAGCGGACGGATGTACTCGGGCACGAAGCCGGGGTACGAGAACGCCTCGTCGTGCGCCAGTCCGCCCTGCTCGGCCTCGCCGCGCAGGTTGTTGCCGTAGTCGAACAACACCGTGCCACGCGCCTTCATCCCGAGCAGCGCGCGCACGTGCGCGGCCATGGACTCGCGTGCGCGCCGCACCACCTCGCCGGGCTGCGAGAGGCGCAGCGCCGCGGCCTGCGCGAGCGAGAGACCCGCGGGCACGTAGCCCACCAGCGGGTCGTGCGCGCTGGTCTGGTCGGTGGCCGCGTCGGGGATCACGCCGCGCCGCAGCAGATCGGGGATCGCCTCGGCCGCGTTCGCGACCAGTCCGACGCTGAGCGGCCGCTTCGCCGCCATCGCCTCGCTGCACCACGCCAGCGCCTCGTCGAGCGAGTGCGTCACGCGGTCGCAGTAGCCGGTCTCGACGCGCCGTCGCGCGCGCGCCTCGTCCACCTCGACGGCCAGGCAGACGCCGTCGTTCATGGTCACCGCGAGTGGCTGCGCGCCGCCCATGCCGCCGAGGCCCGCCGTGAGCACGAGCCGCCCGGCGAGCGTGCCGCCGAAGTGGCGCTCGGCGCATTCGCCAAACGTCTCGAACGTGCCCTGCACGATCCCCTGCGAGCCGATGTAGATCCACGAGCCCGCGGTCATCTGCCCGTACATGATGAGGCCCTTCGCCTCGAGCTCGCGAAAGTGCTCCCACGTGCCCCAGCGCGGCACGAGGTTGGAGTTGGCGATCAGCACGCGCGGCGCGCCCGGGTGGGTGCGGAACACGCCAACGGGCTTGCCCGACTGGACGAGCAGCGTCTCGTCGCCCTCCAGCGCGCGCAGCGCCGCGACGATGCGGTCGAACGCCTCCCAGCTGCGCGCGGCGCGGCCCGTGCCGCCGTACACCACCAGGTCGTCCGGGCGCTCGGCGACGTCCGGATCGAGGTTGTTCATCAGCATGCGCAGCGCCGCCTCCTGCGCCCAGCCCTTGCAGCTGAGCTGCGTGCCGCGCGGAGCGCGAACCACCCGCGCAGTCGCGCCTGTCATGACTCGAGCACCTCTTCGGCGAGCTTGATCGGGGCGCTGGAGAGCACCCAGCGCGCCACGTCCTCGCACGGCCCCGCGAGCGGGCGGTCACCCTCGGGCGCGCCGGCCACGCGGCGGATGGCGCCGTAGAGGCGCTCGCAGCCCTCGCCCGCCATGAGCGGGCGGCGAAACTCCAGGCCGCGGCAGGCGCACAACAGCTCCATGGCGACGACGCGCGCGGCGTTGTCCACCACCTGCCGCGCGTGGCGCGCACCGATGGGGGCCATGCTCACGTGATCCTCGATGCCGGCGCCGGTCGGGATCGAATCCACGCTCGCCGGGTGCGCGAGCGTCTTGTTCTCCGACACGAGCGCGGCGCACACGTACTGGGCCAGCATGTAGCCCGACTCCAGGCCCGCGTTGGCCGCCAGCACCGCCGGCAATTCGGACACGCGCGCGTCCAGCAGCCGGTCCACGCGCCGCTCGGAGAGCGAGGCGATCTCGGCCACCGCGATCTTGAGGTAGTCCGCAGCGAGCGCGACCGGCTCGGCGTGGAACAGCCCCGCGGACACGGTCTCGTCGCTGAGCGCGAACACGACCGGGTTGTCGTTGACCGAGTTCAGCTCCACCTCGAGCTGGCGCTCCACGTGCACGAGCGCGTCCCACACGGCGCCCATGACGTTGGGCACGCAGCGCAGGCTGTAGGCGTCCTGCACGCGACCGCAGTCCTTGTGCGAGGCGACCAGCGCGCTCCCCGCGGAGTACGCGCGCAGGCGGCGGGCCGTCTCGAGCGCTCCCGGGTAGGGGCGCAGCGCCTGGACGTCCTCGCGCGCGGGCTGGAAGCTGCCCAGCAGCACCTCGGTGCTGAGCGCGGCCGCGGCGACCGCCGCCTCCCACAGGCGTTCCGCGTCGGCGCACGCCAGCGCCGCGTACGCGGTGGAGAACTGCGTACCGTTGATGAGCGCCAGCCCCTCCTTGGCCGCCAGCGTGAGCGGCTGCAGGCCGGCGCCGCGCAGCGCGAGTCCCGCGGGCATGCGCTGGTCGGCGAGCCAGGCCTCGCCCTCGCCCATCATCACGGCGGCCAGGTGCGCCAGCGGCGCGAGGTCGCCCGATGCGCCCACGGAGCCCTGCGTCGGCACGACCGGCGTGACGCGGCGCTCCAGCATCGCGAGCAGCATCTCGATCACCTCGGGCCGCACGCCGGAGTTGCCGTGCGCGAGCGACGCGGCGCGCAGGAGCAGCATCGCGCGCACGACCTCGCGCGGCGCCGCGGGCCCCACTCCCGCGCAATGCGAGCGGACCAGGTTCACCTGCAACTGCTGCGTGTCCTCCACCGAGATGCGGCGGTCCTTGAGCTCGCCGAAGCCGGTCGTGATCCCGTAGATGACGCGGCCCTCGGCCACCGCGCGGTCCACGAGCGCGCGGCTCGCGCGCACGCGCTCGCGCGCGCCGGCCGCCAGGTCAACGCGCGCCTCGCCGCGCGCCACCTCCAACACGTCGTCGAGCGTCAGCCTCGTCTCGCCCAGCCGGATCACGCGTCCTCCCGTGGTCGCACGTCGGTGTTCAGGAAGCGCGCGGCCGCCTCGGCGAGACCTCGCGCATCGCGCCAGAGCTCTGGCGGCACGGGCAGGGCCGCGAGGAACGGCGCACGGTACGAGGCCGTCGCGAGCCGGGGATCACAGACCACCAGCACGCCACGGTCGTCCGAGCGCCGGATGAGCCGCCCGACGCCCTGCCGAAAGCGCACAACGGCTTCGGGCAGTGCATCGGTGCGGAACGCATCCTGTCCGCGAGCGCGCAACCGCTCCGCCCGCGCCTCGACGAGCGGATCGTCCGGCACGGCAAAGGGCAGCTTCGCGACCACGAGCATCTCCAGCGTCTCGCCC
>CAIXRL010000664.1 GCA_903921835.1 Candidatus Eiseniibacteriota bacterium
CGCCCGCTCACGTCCGAGCCGCGACTGCTCCTTCTGCGCCAGCTTCTCCATCGTTCCGTCCGCCACCATCGCATCCAGCTCCTTGAGGCGCTTGATGCTCGTGCGGAGGGTCTTGAAGTTGGTCAGCATGCCGCCGAGCCAGCGCTCGGTGACGTGGTACTGACCCGCGCGCGTCGCGTCCTCGGCGACGATGCCCTTCGCCTGCTTCTTCGTACCCACGAACAGCACGTGCCCGCCCGTGCGCACCACCTTGTGGATCACGGCGCGCGCTTCCTGGATGCACTTGAGGGTCTTCTGCAGGTCGATGATGTAGATGCCGTTCCGCTCCATGAAGATGAACTTCTTCATGTGCGGATTCCAACGGCGAGTCTGATGCCCGAAGTGGACGCCCGCTTCGAGCAGGTCCTTCATGGTGACTTCGGCCACGTGGTACCTCCTCTGGGGTTCTGCCGCCGCCCCGCTGCTGTTTCCGCGCCTCCCGCGCGGCACTGTGGCCGCCGCAGGACCCCGGCGCGTTCGTCGGGGCGTGTGGGATGTGTGAGCCTGGAGATCAGCGCTTGCTGAACTGGAACCGCTTGCGGGCACCCGGCTGGCCGTACTTCTTGCGTTCCTTCATGCGCGAGTCGCGCGTGAGGAGGCCTTCGCGGCCGAGCAGCGCCTTGAGCGTCTCGTCGTGCCGCAGGAGCGCACGCGCGATTCCCATGCGGATCGCGCCCGCCTGGCCGGTGAGACCGCCGCCCATCACGCGCGCGATGACGTCGAACTTCTCGGTCAGAGCGGTCAGCACGAGCGGGTGCAGCGCGATCTTGACCAGCGACTCGCGCTTGAGATAGTCGGCAATCGCGCGGTCGTTGACCGTCACGTTGCCCGTGCCCGGAAGCAGGCGCACGCGGGCGACCGCCTCCTTGCGCCGACCCGTCAGGGGCTTGATCGTTGTTACGGTAGCCATGCGGTCCCCTTTCAGGCCTCAATGTTCCAGGTTTCAGGCTGCTGGGCCTCGTGCGGATGCTCCGTTCCCGCGTACACCTTCAGCTTGCGGAACATGGCATCGCCGAGACGGTTCTTGGGCATCATGCCGCGGACGGCCTTCATCACGACGCGCTCCGGGTGCTTCTCGAGCACCTCGGCGATCTTGGTGTGCGTCGCGCCGCCCGGATACAAGGTGTGGTGGAAGTACGTCTTCTTCTCCGGCTTGGTGCCGGTCAGCCGAACCTTCGCCGCGTTCAGCACGATGACGTGGTCACCGGTGTCCATGTGCGGCGTGTACATCGGCTTGTGCTTGCCCTTGAGAACCGATGCGACCTGCGCGGCGAGACGTCCAAGGGTCTTCCCCTCGGCGTCCACGACGAGCCAGCGTCGCTGGATGTCGGTCTCTCGGGCGGAATAGGTCTTCATCCTGCCTCCAGTGGATACTCGATGCGGCCATGCTCCGACCCGGCCGCGCGCCCACAGAGCCCGCGCCGAGCGTTCCGCATGCCCCCCAGACGTTGGGAAAGCGCTGGAAACTATCATTCCGGCATGAATTATGTCAAGACGTCGGCGGCTTCACGTCGGGGCCACTGCGGCTTCCCCGGCAGCGCGACGCCCCCCCCCCGGGCCGGCGCTGCCCGGCAGCACGGGCTACTCGAACTCGGCCAGCAGCAGCTTGAGCCGCGCGAGCGGCAGCCCCACCACGGTCGTGTAGTCGCCCTCGATGCGCTTCACGAACTGGCCCGCCAGCCCCTGGATTCCGTACGCCCCCGCCTTGTCGAGCGACTCGCCCGAGCGCACGTAGGCGGAAATATCCGCCTCGGTGAGCCGCGCGACGTGGACCACCGTACACTCGGCGCCGGTACGCTGCTCGTCGTCGCGCACCACGGCGACCCCGGTCCAGACCTCGTGACGGCGGCCGTGCAACCGCTCGATCATCGCGCGCGCCTCGGTCCCGTTCGCGGGCTTGCCGAGTCGCCGGCCGCGCAGCACCACGACCGTGTCCGCACCGATGACGACCGCGCCCCGGCGGCGCGCCGCGATGCGCCGGGCCTTCTCGAGCGCCAGCGCGCGCACCCCGTGCCGCGGCTCGGCGCGGCCGGGCCAGGCGCGATCCGGCCCCGGGTCGACCACCGTGAACACCGCGCCGGCCTGGCGCAGCAGCGCGACCCGGCGTGGAGACGCCGATGCCAGCACCAGCGGCGACTTGCCGCGCCAGAGCAGTCCCGCGTCCCTCATGCGCCCGCGCCCCCCGCCGGCGGCGTCTCGATCATCAGCGTCACCGGACCGTCGTTGAGCAGTTCGACCTGCATGTGCGTGCGAAAGACGCCGCGCTCCACGCGCACGCCGTGTCCCGCCAGCTCGGCGCAGAAGCTCTCGAAGAGCGGCTCGGCGACCTCCGGCCGCGCGGCCGCGGTCAAGTCCGGGCGCCGACCGTTCCGCGCGTCGGCATAGAGCGTGAACTGCGGGACGACCAGCACCGCTCCCCCCGACTCGCGTACGTCGCGATTCATCCTGCCCGCTTCGTCCGCGAACACCCGCAGGCCCGCGATGCGGCCCGCGAGCCAGCGCGTCTCGGCGGCGCCGTCGCCGTGGGTCGCGCCGAGCAGCACGAGCAATCCGCCCGCGATCGCGCCGCGCTCGTCGCCGTCCACGCGCACGCTGGCCCGCCCGACCCGCTGCACGAGCGCCCTCACACGTCCGCGCTTCCGCGGCCGCCGGGGCGGCCGATGTTCCGGTGTCGGCGCTCCACGCGCTGCACGCCCTGGACCCTGCGGATCGCCGTGATCACCTCGTGCAGCTTGGCAAGGTGCGGCACCTCGACCACGAACACGCCCCGCAGCACGCCATCCTCGGCCTGCAGGCCGGCGGTGCGGATGTTGACGCTGGCGGCGGTGATGGTCTTCGCGATGTCGGCGAGCATGGCCGCGCGGTCCTTGCCCGTCACCACGAGCCGCACCGGAAACGTGTCCCCGGCACGCGCGTCCCACTCCACGGCCACGCGCCGCTCGGGCGCGATGCGCGACTCGAACGTGTTCGGGCAGTCCTGCCGGTGCAGCGACACACCCCGCCCGATCGTCACGAGGCCGACGACCGGATCGCCCGGCACGGGCTGGCAGCAGCGCGCGTACGTCACCATCACGTTGTCGATGCCCTGGATGCGCACGCCGCCCGCGGGCTTCGTGCGCCCCAGCCCCAGCGCCTCCAGCGGGCCGCGCGCGAGCCTCTCGGCGAGCCCCTCCTTCGGCGGCGCCAGCTTGCGCGTCACGACCGTGAGGGAGATCTGCCCCTCGCCGATGCGGGCATAGAGCGTGTCCACGTCCTCGCAGCCCTGCTCGGTCGCGATCTCCGCGAGCGGGGCGTCCTCGAGCTTGAGACGCGAGCGCCGCAGCTCGCGCTCGAGCATCTCGCGACCGAGCGCGACGCTGTCCTCGAGCCGCTGCAGCCGGAGCCAGTGCCGGATCTTGCCGCGGGCGTTCGCGGTTCGCGCGATCTTGAGCCAGTCGTCGTGCGGCCGCGCGCTGGACGAGGTGACGATCTCCACCGTGTCGCCGTTGCGCAGCTCGTAGCGCAGCGGCACGAGCTCGCCGTTCACCCGCGCACCGACCGTCTTCTGGCCGACCTCGGTGTGAATGAGGAACGCGAAGTCCAGCGGCGTCGCGCCCTTCGGCAGCCGCTTGAGCTGGCGCCGCGGCGTGTAGACGAACACCTCCTCCTGATGCAGCGACGTGCGGAGGAAATCCATGTACTCGACGTTGTCCGTCTCGCGCTGCCAGCCGACGATCTGCGTCACGAAGCCGCCCAGCCTCGCGTCGAGCTCCTCGTCGACGCGCCCGCCCTGCTTGTAGACGTAGTGCGCCGCCACCCCCGTCTCTGCGGTGCGGTGCATGTCCCACGTGCGGATCTGGACCTCGACGAGCTCGTTGTCGTCGGTGAGCACCGTGGTGTGCAGCGACTGGTACATGTTGCTCTTGGGAGTCGCGATGTAGTCCTTGAAGCGCTCCGCCACCGGCGAGAACAGGTCGTGAACCACGCCGAGCGCGCGATAGCAGTCGTTGCGCGTGTGCGTGACGATGCGGATGCCGAAAAGGTCGTGGACATCGCCGAGCGCGCGTCCGGACTTCATCTTGTTGTAGATCGAATAGAAGTGCTACGGCCGGCCGTTGACCTCGGCCTTGAGGCCCGCGGCCTTCAGCGACTCGCGCAGCTGGTTCATGACCCTGGCGAGGAAGGCCTCGCGCTCGCGCCGCTTGGCCTGGATGCTGCTCGCGAGTTCCTGGTACGCCTCGGGGTTGAGCACCTTCAGGCTCAGGTCCTCGAGTTCACGCTTGATGCTGGCCATTCCGAGTCGGTGCGCCAGCGGCGCGTAGATCTCGCGCGTCTCCGTGGCGATGCGCTGGACCTTGTCGGGCCGCAGGTACTCGATCGTGCGCATGTTGTGCAGCCGGTCGGCGAGCTTGATGAAGATGACGCGCAGGTCCCTGGACATCGACAGCAGCATCTTGCGGAAGTTCTCCGCCTGCGCCGCCTCGGCGCTGTCGAAGTGCATCGCGGAGAGCTTGGTCACGCCCTCGACCAGCGACGCGACCTCCCTGCCCCAGTGCTTCTCGACCTCGGCCGTGGTCACCGGCGTGTCCTCGACCACGTCGTGCAGCAGCGCGGCGCACGCGAGCGTCGTGTCCATGCGCGCATCGAGCAGGTCGAGCAGGATGCGGCAGACCTCGACCGCGTGCGAGATGAACGGCTGGCCCGAGACGCGCTTCTGCGTGCCGTGCGCCGCGGCGGCGAAGTCGAAGCAGGCCCCGACGCGGTCGCGATCCACGCGCGCGGCGCGCTCCGCGCAGGCGCTCATCAGGGTGGCCCGCAGTTCGGGAAGGCTGGATCCGGCGGTCATGGCCCCCCCCTCGTGCGTGGCCTCAGGCGATTCGCAAGGACTTGAGCTTGAGCTGTACGCGCACCTTCTGCTCCCACTCGTTCAGCGTTGGCGTAAAGACGAGGTCGGCGCGGCCGGCCGCGCGCAGGGCGCCGGCCTGCTCGCCCATGCCGAAACCGATCACCTCGAGCAAAGGGCCGGCCGTGCCCGCCACGTTGAAGCGCAGGTGCTGCTGCGGCCCGCGGCCCACCTGCGTCACCTTGTCGATGCGCGCTCCGAGCATCTGGAACAGCGGCTCCGGATTCTCGAGCCCGTGCGGCGCCAGCCGCTCGAGCCATTGCACGAGATCCGCCGTGCACTCCTCCGGCGTCAGTTCCGCGTCGATCTCAATCCGTGGCGCAAACCGGTCGGGTTTGCAACCTTGCCGCTCGAGTTCCCGGCGCACGAGCTTCTCGAACCTCTCGCGGAGCGCGGGGAGGTTCGCGGGCCTGACGGCGAGCCCGGCCGCGAATGCGTGACCGCCATGCGACTCGAGGAGCTTGCTGCAGCCGCTCAGGAGTTCGGTCAGGTTGAGTCCCGGGAGACTGCGGCCGGAGCCGCGCCAGTATTCGATGTCGTCGCCGTTGTCCAGGGCGCCGGGCTCGTACCCCACGAGCACTGCGGGCTTGCGATACTGCTCGACGAGGCGGGAGGCCACGATGCCGATCACACCGGGCTTCCAGTCCTTGGACCACAGGAGGATCGAACTGCAGTCCGGGTCGAGTTCCGACTCGACCATGCCGCGTGCCTGCTCGAGGGCCTTCGAATCCAGCGCGCGACGTATGTTGTTGTCCCCGTCGAGGCCTTCGGCGCAGGCAATTGCCTCGCCCTCCTGCGCGGCCATCAGGAGCCGCAACCCCTGTTCCGCGTTCCCCACGCGCCCGGAAGCATTGATGCGCGGCGCCAGCATGAACGCCACGTGCCCGCTCGTGATGCGCTTCTCCGAAAGCCGTGCCACGCGGATGAGCGCCCGCAGGCCAAGCCGGCTCCGGTCGTTGATCTGCTCCAGCCCGAAACGGGCGAGGATGCGGTTCTCGCCGACGAGCGGCACCACGTCGGCAATGGTGCCGAGCGCCACCACGTCGAGGTACTTCCTCGCGCGATCGATCTCCTCCCACTCGCCCAGAAGTGCCTGCGCCAGCTTGAACGCAACCCCGACACCTGCGAGCGAGTTGAAGGGGTAGCTACAGCCGGGCTGCATCGGATTGATGATCGCGACCGCGTCCGGGAGCTTCTCCTGCGCCGCGTGGTGGTCGGTAATGACGGTATCGATGCCCAGGCCCCGCCCGTGCGCCACGGCCTCATTGGCGGTGATGCCGCAGTCGACGGTCACCACCAGCGTGCAGCCGCGCCGGTGGGCCTCGTTCATCGCATCCTTCGAAAGCCCGTACCCGTCCGTCGCACGATTTGGAATGCGGTACTCCACCCGCGCTCCGAGTTCCTGGAGCACGCTGTAGAGCAGGAACGTGGACGTGATGCCGTCCACGTCGTAATCCCCGTGAATGAAGATGCCCTCGCCCTTTCCGACCGCGGCCAGTATGCGCGTCGCGCCGGCCTCGAGCCCGAGCATGTGCCGCGGGTCGTGGAGGTTCTCGAGGGCGGGTTCGAGAAACCGGCGGGCCTTCTCCTCGTTGTCCAGGCCGCGATTGACCAGGACGTGCGCCATCGGCAACGGCGCGTCGAGCGCGGCGGCGAGTTCCCGCGCCCGCTCTTCGGAACGGCTCGGGTGGGTCACCCAGTTGGCGATCGGTGGGACGACGGAAGGCATGGAGGCACCCGGGATGGAGGAAGGTGGAGGAGGCGACGATGCCAATCTAGCCGCCACGATGGCGGGCGGCAAGCCGCAAGGCCCGGCCTTGTCTCCGCTCCAAGGAGCGTGGCCGCGCGCGGCGGCGGCCCTTCAGCCGCGTACGCTCTTTCGCCGGCCCGGCGCGCGCGCGCCCGCGCAGCCGGCGGCGCCGGCGTCGCGGCTGTCCGCCACCCTCACGCCTCCTGCGCGCGGACAACCTCCGCTCGCAAGTCCCGGTGTCTTGGAGCCCTGGCCGCGGGACGCCGCGCCTGGAGCGGAGTCGTGGCTCCGCCGCGAACGACTCCGGTGAATGACGGGCGGCAGCGCGGGAGCCCGGACAGGTCCGGCCGCGGCCCGCCCGGGCATACGCCCGCCACCGGTCCGTGGCGGGTGCCAGCGCGCGGCGGCCGGCGGCCGATTGCCTGCAACGAGACACGGCATGTAGCATCGAACTCAATCGTGCGCCCACTCATCTCCTTCCTCGCTTCCTTTCTCACTCCACTCGTCCTCGCCAGCGCCGCCACGGCGGCGCCTCTCGCCCCCGGCGCGGCGCTTCCGCCACTGCGCGGAGAGTTGCTCACCGGCCGGGACGCCCGGCTCCCCGATCTCACCCGCGGCAGGATCGCGCTGGTCGCGTTCGGCTTCACGCGCGGCTCGAGCAGGGACGTGGAAGCCTGGGTGAGACGTTTCAAGTCCGCACACGGCGCCGACACTTCCTTCACGTGGATCGAGGTACCGCTCATCAGTAGCGCCGTGGCGGGGCTGATGAAGCCGCTCATCCAGGGCGGCATGCGCAGAGGCACGCCCGAGACCGACCGCGCCCACGTGATGACGGTCTGGGGCGCGCCGCGCGAGTGGAAGAACTGGCTCGAGTACGGCGCCCCCGACTCCGGATACATCGTCCTGCTCGACCGCGACGGATACGTGCGCTGGCGCGGCGTCGGGCCGCTGGACGACTCGCGCTGGCGGTCGCTGGCCGCCACGAGCGACGCGCTCCGCTGAGGACCGCCGCCCGCCGCGCGACTCAGGCCAGCCCGCGCCCCGTCACGAGGTACGTGGCGAAGCTCCCGAGCCAGTGCGTTCCGGCGTAGTGCACACCTCGAGCGCCCGCGAGACCTGCCACGCGATGGGAGAGCGCTGCCGCGGCGAGCGGTACGCGCAGCGGTTGGTCGGGCGCCAGGCCTGCGACCACACCCTCGAGCATCCACGCACGGCTCAGGTTCAGCCCGTCCAGGTGGGCGAACTTGCCGTCCGCCGGATCGGGCGAACTCACCGGCCGCAGCCAGCGCGCAAGATCGGCGGAGTCGGCCGCGGGCAGGAAGCGCGCAAGCCACGGCCCGAAGGCGTCCGGCGGCAGGACGCGCCGCAGCAGGTCGGCCTCGCCGAGGATCGGCGAGAGGAAGTCCTGCGCTGAAGGCTCATAGCGCACCGGCGCGTCGCGGTCGCCACCACAGAGGCGCACGGACCGTTCGACGATGCGGGCGACCAGCTCCGGATGCCCCGCGTCACGCGCCCAATCGTGGAAGAGGCCGAGCGCGAACGCCGTCTGCGAGTGCTCGCCCGAGCGCACCAGCCACGGCAGCCTGCCGAGCCAGTCCATCATGCGCGAGGCGGCCAGGCGTTCGAGCGGCTCGAGCATCCCGCCCCAGTGCGCGGCGACCGCCTCGTCCCAGGTGCGCATCTCGGCCGCGAGCTGGAGCAGCCACGCCAGCCCGTACGGGCGCTCCCACCCTTCCCGGCCGGGCGCGGAGAGAAACGCGCGCTCGGCCTGCAGGCGCGTCTCGGTCAGGCTGATCGCCAGCGCCGTACGCGCGCGGACCATCCACGGAGCATCGGGGTGGAGCCGGCAGGCCCGCGCGAGCGTCCAGTGGCCGTGCACGCTGCTGTGCCAGTCGAATGCTCCACGAAACGCGGGAGTCAGCACGCGCGGGGGCGCGACGTCCCCGTCACCCCCCAGTGTCAGCGACAGGTGATACGGGTACTCGCGCCCGATGGCAGCAAGTGCCATCTCGACGAACGGTGCGAGCTCGACGCCGCGCGGGGCCAGTTCCGTGGGTTCGGGTGCCATCGGTCGCACGCTATCATGCAGCGGCGGACGCGAGCCACGCCTTGCTGTGGCGTGGATCACCGCGAGCCTAGTGTCCTGTCCCAGGGGTAGCTTGACCACAAAGGCGGCCGATGTGCCTGGCCGGCAAGGCGCGACGACGAAGTCGTACCCATAGGATACGTCGAGGAGGAGCAACGCAGCCGGCCGCGCACAGCGGGCGCCGACTGCCAAGCGACTCCTGGGACAGGACACTAGCCCGGAGTATTCATGAGCCCGCGGCCTACGAGCGCGATCTGCACGTCATCCGCTGCGAAGCGCGCC
>CAIXRL010000665.1 GCA_903921835.1 Candidatus Eiseniibacteriota bacterium
GGGTGGCCGGAGGGCCCCATCCGGTTCGAGCTCTCGACCGGTCTCGAAGGGGAGCGCGATGCCGTGCGCGGCGACGCCGATCCCGCCGCACGCAGCTGGCCAGACGGCTCCGGAGTGCACGTACGCACCGGCGTGCAGCTCGACCGCTGGTTCGCGTACTCGCACCTCTTCTTCGGCGAGCTGCAGGGCGTGCGCGCATTCAGCGACGCGCTCGTCACCGGCACCGACCTCGCGGCGAGCACCGAGGAGAGCTACATGGGCTACACGGCCGGCGACACGTGGGGCGCACAGCTCGGGCGCAGCCGCTGGAACTGGGGTCCCGGCGAGGAGGGCACGCTGCTGCTCTCGCGCACCTCGGCGCCGCTGAACGGCCTCATGTACCACGCGCGCCTGGCCCCGCTGCACGCCGACGGTTTCGTGTTCAACGCCACGGTCGAGCCGGGCCGAGGCGAACAGCTCGCGGCGCACCGCATCGAGTGGCAGCCGCGCGCCGGGGCGCGGCTCGCCGTGAGCGAGGCCGCGCGCTACCGGGCGGGCGGCTGGCAGGGTCTCTACCTCGCGGGCGTCGTGCCGTACTCGATGGTGCAGAAGCTGCTGGACCAGGACCACCGCGACTCGACCGGCGACCTGCGCAACAACATCATGATCTCGCTCGATGCCTCGCTGCGCGTCGCGGACGGCTCGCGGATTTACGGGGAGCTGCTGCTCGACGACCTGCACGCACGGACCGCGAGCAGCCCGAACAAGTACGGCTGGCAGGCCGGCTGGAGCGGCGTGGGCGACGTCAGCGGCATGCGCGTGAGCTGGAACTCCGAGTACACGTGGCTGTCGCGCTACGTCTACACGTCGTTCTTCGGCCGCTCCTACGTGGCGCAGGATCTCCCGCTGGGCTTCCCCACGGGACCTGACTCGCGACGCTTCCGCACGCGCGTGTCCCTCGACCCGAACCCCGACTGGCAGCTCTCCGCGATCGCCGCACGCACCGACGCCGGCGAGGAAGGCCTGGGCGATGCGTTCGTACCGGGCCAGCCGGTGCCCGACGTGGCCACGCTGGCCGGCACGGTCGAGCGCACGCGCACGCTGGAAGGCGTGCTGCGCTGGTGGCCAGCTGGCGGCGTGGATCTCTCGCTGCGCGCGGGCCGCGAGTGGATCGGGAACGCGAAGCACGTCCCGGGCGCCGAACTGCGGCGCTGGCGCGGCGCGTTCGCGTTCCAGCTCACGCGCTGAAACCGGCGCTCCGGTCGCCGGGTGCGAACCACCCCGCCGCGACGCCCGCAGGAGCGCACTCCCGTCGGCTCGCACGCCCGGCGGACAGAATCATGTCGCAGCGGCACCGATTCCCGATTCACTGTCGCCTTCTCGGCTCGCGGTTCATGAATCGTCCGGGCTAGCCCGGAGTATTCATGAGCCCGCCGCCTGCGAGCGCGGTCTGCGCGTCATCCGCAGCGAAGCTCGACCGGCCGCTGTCCTCATCGTGTCCACAACACGGTTCCGGCGCGGCCGGCCGATCTTCTTGCTGCTGACGCACATCCCGCACTCTCGGCTGGCGGTTCATGAATACTCCGGGCTAGTAGAGCCGGACCGCCCTGCCCTGCACGATCTCGGCCGCTCCCGCCCGCACCCGCA
>CAIXRL010000666.1 GCA_903921835.1 Candidatus Eiseniibacteriota bacterium
CGGCAGGCCGCGCCGCAGCCGTGTTGTCCACACGACGAGGACAGAGGCCGGTCGAGCCTGCCGCGGGTGACGCGCAGACCGCGCTCGCAGGCGGCGGGCTCATGAATACTCCGGGCTGGCGCGCTCCCGGCCGCCACCCAACTTCATTCTGCCGCGCCATCCGCCCGCTGGCCGGGGCGGAGCACACGCCGACCTGCGCGCCCTGCGCTGCGGGCCGCCCGCGCCCCACCTTGCGCCGCCAGCTCCTGCCCGGCTCATTTGCGCACCCCACCCGCGCGGGACCTTTCGATTGGCCGACCGACGACCTTTCAATCAACCGAATCACAACCTTGCAATCAGACGAACCCTAACCTTGCCATCAGCCGGTGCCCAAGCCCCCGCCTCGCTTGCGCCCTCCGCGGCGTTCCCGCACCATCTCCCGCATGAGCGCACGCCCTCCCATCGTGGCCCCGAGCATCCTGTCGGCGGACTTCTCGCGTCTCGCGCAGGAGCTCGCGATCCTGGACCCCGCGCGGGACTGGCTGCACTGCGACGTCATGGACAACCACTTCGTGCCCAATCTCACGTTCGGCCCGATCGTGGTCGCCGCGGCGCGCAAGCTCACCACCGCGCTGATGGACGTGCACCTGATGATGGAGCGGCCGTGGGCGATGATCGACGAGTTCCGCCGCTCGGGCGCCGACCTCATCACGGTGCACATCGAGGCCAGCCCGCAGACGCGCGAGGTGTTGCGCCAGATCCGCGGGACGGGCGCAAAGGCGGGACTCTCGATCAAGCCGGGCACGCCGTACGCCGCGGTTGCGCCCTACCTGCCGGACCTGGACCTGCTGCTGGTGATGACCGTCGAGCCCGGCTTCGGCGGGCAGGCGTTCATGCCCGACATGCTGGACAAGGTGCTCGCCGCCGCGGCCGAGCGCGCGCGGCGGAAACTCGAATTCGTGATCGAGGTGGACGGGGGCATCAACGCCGACACGGCGCGGCTCGCGCGCGCGGCCGGCGCGGACGTGTTCGTGGCCGGCAACGCCATCTTCCGCGCCGCGCAGCCCGCGCAGGCGCTGGCCTCGCTGAGAGCGGCCATCGCCGGCTGAGTTTCCTGGTGAGTTTCCTGGGAATGCCGCCCCCGGCTACAGATTGCCGGGCAGGACCACGGCGGCGGCGCCCTCGTAGCGGTCCCAGCCGGTCGGCCGGCAGCCGCGAGGCCGGTCCCGCGGCCTGCTCTGTGGGGCGTCATCGTCGGAGTCCTCGGGCAGGCCGGCCGCAATGAGCGTCTCCGCATGACCGGAGCCTCGGCAGTCGCCAAACGTCGCGGTGTCCCTGGACCGCCGCTGATCTGCCGCCGATTTGCTGCTGGAACAGGGTGCGCGTGCGGGCCCCTGCCGGGCATGGGTCACCAAGCTGGGGACTTGAGCACGAACTCGTACGCGAGGTTCCAGCCGGCGTTCATCAGCAGCGAAAAGGCTCCGCTCAGCAGGCCGTCGGACCAGCCGTAGCGGGCCGGGTACAGCGTGGTCCGGGTCACGAGGGGTCCCACGAACGGCGACGCGGTCCTGGCCACCGAGAAGGCCGCACTCCCGTCAGCTCGGCGCGCCACGAACGTCATTCGCAGCGCATGCACGAGGCGGGGGCGCAGCCCGGCGGACGGGCAGCGGTAGTAGCGGGCGTCCTGACGCTCCGCCGCCGAGAGCACAGCGAACGACGTTTCCGTGATCGTGGTCGTGACCTGTGCCACGCCGGCGCGCCTGGCGAACCCGCGACCGTCACGCGCCCATTCCGGCGGCTCGCGCATCACCCATTGTCCCCACGCACCGGTCGCAAGGCTGCCCGAGAGCGCGAACGGGCCGACCGCGTTCCACCCCCAGCGCGTGATCCGTTCGTGGCGCGTGGGGAAGCGATAGCCCGGCGCAGCCGGCACGGACGCCAGGGCCCCGTCGCCGTCACTCGCGCTGAACTCGGCGGCCGTGGCAGCCGGCAAAGGCGCGTTCGGTGGCGTGGCATCGGCGACGAGACATGCCTCGCCGCCATCCGCGCCGGCCAGTTCCCGTGCGCCGGGACAGGCAAGCGAGTCCGCGCACTCGCTCCCACGCGCGCGGGCACCCGGCGCGACGGCGAGCAGCGCACCTCCGACGAGCGATACGACTATGACGGAGCTTCTCCAGGCGGGCGGCATCGCGACGGCCTCCACGGTTTCCCAAGCACTGTGCAGCATAGGGCGCGTGAGCCGCCGGCACGAACCCGCGGCGCGCTCGGCGCGGGGAAG
>CAIXRL010000667.1 GCA_903921835.1 Candidatus Eiseniibacteriota bacterium
CGCCATGCCCTGCACGTCCTGCCACGCGGGCATCGTGCGCGGCGAGGGCGAGGTGCCGCGCGAGCGCTGCCTGCAGTGCCACAACCAGGCGGACCGCCTCGCGCACTACGGCGAGCGCGACTTCCTGCACGACTGGCACGTCAGCAAGCACAAGGTCGACTGCCAGAACTGCCACTCGCCCATCGAGCACGGTGCGGGGAACCAGTTCACGCCGCACAAGCCGATGACCGCGGCGGGCACGGCGGGCAATTGCGGCACGTGTCACGGCTCGGGTCACTCGCCGCAGCAGGACCTCTACTCCGGCATCGGCGGCCGCGGCGTGCCCGCGATGCCCAGCCCCATGTTCCTGACCGGCGTCACCTGCCAGGGCTGCCACAACGTCGGGCTGTCGCAGACGCGCGCCGCCGGGCTCGACGACGGCGGCCAGCCGTCGCCGCGCGCAACCGCGGTGGCGTGCATGTCGTGCCACGGCCCGAAGTACCGGGCCATCTTCGAGAATTGGAAGCAGGCCGTGGACGACCGCACGTCGGCGATGCGCGCGCAGATGCAGGCCAGCGCCGGCGCGATGGGTCTCGACCCGCCGGCGGCGTGGGAGAACGCGAAGCACGACTTCAACATGGTTTCGCGCGGCCGCGGCATTCACAACATCAACTTCGCCTACGCCCTGCTCGAGAAGGCGCACGAGCAGATGAACCAGGCGCGCCGCCAGCGCGGGCTGGGAGAGCTGCCGCTGCCGTGGAAGTCGGTCGGCGGCGGGGACCCCGACCGCTGCCTCTCGTGCCACCAGGGCATCGAACGCAAGAGCGGCACGTTCGCGGGCCTGGCCTACTCACACGGGCCGCACCTGCTCACCGCGAAGATGGCGTGCGCGCAGTGCCATCGCACTCACGCCGAGCGCGCACCGGGCGAAATCGTGCGCTTCAACCGCGAGGCGTGCTCGTCCTGCCATCACCGCACGCTCGCGGTCGCATCGCAGCTCGTCTGCGGCCGCTGCCACGGGGACATCCTCAAGCAGTCGTTCACCACGTGGCGCGGGCAGTTCAAGCACCAGCCGCATCTGGAGGCAGGCGAGGCCTGCGCCGACTGCCACACCATGAAGAGCGGCGATCCGCACCCGCTCAAGAGCAAGTGCGTGGAGTGCCACGAAGGCTCCTGAAGCGGGATCGCGCGGCGAACCACAGTTGAGGCCCCGGCGCCGCAATGCGCCGGGGCCTCGTCGCTGACGCCGCGCGGTGCGGTCGCACTCCCCCGCCGGCGGGACGCAATGCGCCGGGAGCCGCGGCATTCGCGACCGCGCCCGGCGCCCCGCTACTTCACCATCCCCAGCTCGCGGGCGAGCGCGTCCGCCTTGTAGATGGACGTGAACGCGGCCTTCATGATGGCCGGGTGCACCGCGATGGCGCGGTTGTAGCGAGGGTCGAACCAGTACGAACCCGCGATGGACTCGATGTTGCCGTCGAACATCAGGCCCACCAGGTCGCCGCGCGCGTTCACCACCGGGCTGCCCGAGTTGCCGCCCACGATGTCATTGGAGGTGGAGAAGTCGAACGGCGTCGCCGGGTCGAGCGCTGCGCGCGCGGCGAGCCACGACGGCGGCAGCGCCAGCGGGTCCGCGCCGGTGGCGCGTGCGTACGCCTGCCCCAGCGTGGTGAACGGCGCGACGGGCTTGCCCGCCTCGGTCCAACCCTGCACGCGTCCGTCGTTCAACCGCAGCGTGAACGTGGCGTCGGGATAGAGGTGCGTGCCGTACACCTTGAAGCGCGCCTGCGCGATTCCTTCGGCGCCACGCGTCGTGGGCGCCTCGACCTCGTCCTCCCACTGCTTGCGGATCTGTCGCGCGGTCGAGTCCACGCCGCGCGCGAGCACGATCATGGGATCCGTGCTGGCCGCCACCGCGGCGGCGCCGCCGTCCCAGAGTTGCTTGCGAAACGCCGCGTCACCCAGGCGCGTGCTCCGCACGAGCCGGGCCGCCAGGCTGTCGGCGGTGTCGCCGCCCAGCACATCGTGAACGAATGGATCGTCGGGCCCAAGATACTCGCGCAGGCGCTCGAAGCCGAATGCCAGTTCCAACTGCTCGACGCCGGGATACGCGGGGTCGGGCGCCAGCAGCCGCTGGGCGACGAAGGGCATGCGGCTTTCGCTGAACTCGCGCAGGCGGCTGCCATTGGGCTTCGCACGCTCGACGGTTCCACGCACGATCGTGCGCGCCCAGCCGTACAGCGAGCCTCGCAGGCCGCGCGAGCCCTCGATCATGTCGTGGCGCAGGTCCAGCTCCCGCGCCCTCGCCTGCGCACGCGAGACTTCGCCCCAGGCGTCGCCGGTCCCGGCCGCGAGCTTCGGGTCCGCCGCGACCCGGGCACGCAGTTCGCGCTCGGCCTGCGCCTTGGATGCGATCAGTGCGTCGTCCACGAGCGACGTCAGCTCCACGCGCCTGACCTTGAGAGAGTTCTCGAGGTTCAGCAGCGACTCCTGCACCTGGCGGTCGGACTCGGGGTCCTGGTTGCCGTACTGCAGGTAGCGCCCGCGAAGTTCGGAGTCGAGCGTCACGCGGCGCGGCAGCGCCACGTCGCGCTGCATCCTGAGCTGGTCCACGGTGAGCAGCCGCTCGGTGGTGCCGGGATGACCGGAGACGAAGACGGGCTCGCCGTCGCGCGCGCCGGCGTAGTCGATGCGCAGGAAATCGGGCGTGTGCGCCGGCTTGCCGTTCTCGTACACGCGCAGCAGGCCCAGGTCGAAGCACCAGCGCGGGTACTGGAAGTTGTCCGGGTCGCCGCCGAAATCGGAGATGGCGTATTCGGGAGCGAAAACCAGGCGCACGTCGCTGTAGCGTTTGTACTCGTAGATCAGGTACTGACCGCCCTGGTACAGCGTCACGGCCTCGCACAGCAGCTCACCCGTCGTGGAGTCGCGGCGCGACGCGGCCTCGGCCTGCATCTCGAGCTCCGAGAGCGTGCGTTTGCGCGCCTCGTTCGCGTGCCGGTCGTCGAGACCCCGGAGCGCGGCGCTGACCTTCGCGGTCACGTCCTTCATGGCCACGAGAACCTCGACCTCGATGCCCTTGCACGGCAGCTCGTCGGCGCGCGTTCCGGCGAGGAAGCCATCGGCGAGCAGGTCGTGCTGCGGCGAGGCGTACTGGTCGAGCACGTCCTGCACGCAGTGGTGGTTCGTGAGCACGAGACCGTCGGGCGACACGAACGAGCCGGTGCAGCCGTTGGCGAGACGCACGGTGGAGAGCTGCAGGTGCCGGAGCCAGGCGTCGGTGGGCGCCGCGCCGTACTTCCTGCGCAGCGCTTCCGCCGGCACGTGATCGAACGTCCACATCCCCTCGTCGGCCATCGCGGCCGAAGCGAGAAGCAACATCAGGCAGGTGGCAGCAATGCGCTTCATGGTCAGTACACCTCCCCCGCGTCCTTCGCTGCGAAGGGCCGGCGCTCGTGCTGGATGCCGTCGATGTTCGTGTCGCCGTACATGAAGCTGCCCGCCCCCGCCACGAAGTCGTGGGGGAACGCGTGCTTCGGGGCGGTGAGCGCCGAGAGCGCCGCGAGGTCCTCCGGCGCCAGCGGCAACTCGAGCGCGCCAGCGTTGTCGTCCAGCTGCGCAAGCGTGCGCACCCCCAGGATCGTGCTGGTGACGCCGGGCTGCGCCTGGAGCCACGCCAGCGCCACGCGCGCGACGGTCGAACGGTGCGCGGCGGCGATGCGCTGCAGCTCTTCGATGAGGTCGTAGCCGGCGTCGCCCAGCCGTTCCGTGGTCCACGCCCCGCGCGACGCGGCCAGCTTGCCGCGGTTGGCGCGCGTGTACTTGCCCGACAGCGCGCCCGAGGCGAGCGGTCCCCACGGCGTGACGCCCAGGCCCATTTGCGCCGCCATGGGCATCAGCTCGCCCTCGACGCTGCGCTGGAGCAGCGAGTACTCGATCTGCAGCGCGATGAGCGGCGCGAAGCCGCGCAGGCGCGCGAGCGTCTGCGCCTCGGCCACCCTCCACGCGGGCGTGTCCGAGAAGCCCAGGTAGCGCACCTTGCCGGAGCGCACCAGGTCGTCCATCGCATCGAGCGTCTCCTCGATGGGCGTGAAGCGGTCGTACACGTGCATCCAGTACAGGTCGATGTAGTCCGTGCGCAGACGGCGCAGCGACTGCTCGACCGCCGCCATGATCGCCTTGCGGCCGCCCCCGCCCGCGTTGGGATCACCGGGGTAGAGCGTGGCCATGAACTTGGTGGCGATCACCGTGCGGTCGCGCCGGCCGGCGTGCCGGGCGAACCAGTCGCCCAGGATCTTCTCGGAGTGGCCCTTCGTGTAGACGTTGGCGGTGTCGATGAAGTTGCCGCCCAGGGCCAGGTAGCGCTCGAGCATGGCCTCGGAGTCGGCCACGCTGGCGCCCCATCCCCAGTCCTCGCCGAACGTCATGGTGCCCAGGCACAGCGGACTCACACGCAGGCCGGAACGGCCGAGCGAAACGTAGCGATCGAGCGGCATCACGGTGCTCCTGGAGAACGAGACGATCCGAAGAGAGGGGTTGGGCGGTGGCGCACCGCGCAGCATCCGTCAACCTGACGGCGGCGGCAACGTCGTGGGGACGCTGCGAAGCCGCCCCGGCGGGGCGGCTCCGCGTCTGTCACTCCACATCACCGATAGATCGACTTGAGTGAACCCCACGAAGACTTCTGCGCCGCGCTGGGAATGGTGCACGTCGCGCCGAGGTGCGCCTGCGCGATGGCCACGTCGCTGGGCGTCACGGCGTAGTCCCCGTCGAAGTCGGCACGCAGGTCATTCGATCCGACCAGGGCCTGCACCATCGCGACGTCCGCGGGCGTCACGCTGAGATCGCCGTCCTGGTCGAGCGAGGCGAACACGGGGTTCCCAAGGAGCACGCCGTCCGCGTACGCCCTGAGCATGTTGAACTGGTTCGGGCACCCGCTGGCTGCCATTCGCAGATCGAAGCGCGCGCTTCCTGCTGCATCGGTGAAGAGCGAGATGGTCTTGTTGGCCGGAACGGTAGTGCAACTCGTACACGCCATCGGGCAGGGATTGAACCCGGCGCAGTTCGAGAAGTCCAGCGTCACGTACGACATCCTGATCGGGTTGTTCGCGATATCGCGAACGATCACTGCGGAGACGATCAGCCCATCGGGCGACCCGACGAAAGACGTCGGCAGGGTGGAGTTTCCGGCGGAGGGTATGCCCGCGCTCGACATCCCCGGCGCGACCAGGACGAACGCAACGATGGCGGCAATGGCAACGAAGTAGCGACTGGCCATAGGAACTCCGAGGTGGAGGGTGGGAAATGGCGGAGGCGCGGCTCGCGCCCCGCATAAGGGTACACCTGACGCGCGGTCCGCTGGAAAGCACTCCTGACGGTCAGCGCCCCGGCGGCGGCGGCCCGTGCAGCGGCGGCGCGCCGTGCGGAGCGGGGGCGCCGTGCGCGGACCGCGCGGCCTCGTCGGCCACCGCCGCCTCCGCCTCCATGATCCGCTTCCACTCCACGTAGTGCTCGTGCCGCAGCTGCGCCTCGGAGATCCGCCCCGTGAGCCATGTCCAGTTCATCGGGTAGACGTCCGGGTTCGCGATGTTCATGTAGAGGTGCCAGACCACGATCGCGAGGAACGCCAGCCAGGCCTCGTAGTAGTGGATCACGGTCGAGAGGTCGAGGATCCACTTGGGCAGCTCGCGCATGGACGAGTTGTTGAACCACAGCAGGCCGCCGGTGGCCGACATCACGACCGTGCCCCAGATGAGCGCCCAGTACTCGGCCTTCTCGATGTAGCCGAAGCGGTCGAACTTGGCCGGCTCCTTCCGGAGCCCGACCAGGTACAGCATGTGGTACACGAGGTCGAACGCGTCCTGCACGCGCGGGAACAGGTCGAACACGAGTCTGCGCCCGCGCTTCGTGGTCATGTAGTAGACGTGGTAGAGCGACACCAGCGTCATGACCACCGCGGCCACGCGGTGGACGATGCTGCGCCACGAGTAGGCCCCTTCGAGGCGCGCCATCCACGAGAACACCCACGACTCGGGGAACTTGAGCGCGAAGCCCGTGTACACGAGCGTGAAGAAGCTGGTGGCGAGCAGCCCGTGCTGGATGCGCTCCGCGACCGTCATGCGCTCGAACCAGCGCTCGCCCGCGTGCCCGTGCGTCTCCACCCGGCCGAGGTGCGTCAGCAGGCTGCGGCGGATCTTGCGCACGTAGTCGAGGCCGTTGTGCAGCGCCATGAACCCGATCGTCCCCAGGATCAGGCTGAGGTAGATCAGGCGGGCCCAGTAGGGCGCCGGGTTGTTCGGCATGGTGAGCGCGACGTGCACGGGGCCCATGCGGTACTTGGTGCCGGCGCCGGGATGGCAGCGGCCGCAGGTCTGCGCCAGGTGCTCGCGCGAGATCATCGAGCGCGGGTCGCTGGACGGCAGGATGTCGTGGAAGCCGTGGCAGCTGGAGCAGTTGGCCACGACCGGCGAGCCGCCGCGCGCGGCGAGGCCGTGGAAGCTGTCGCGGTACGTGTCCAGGCGCCCCGCGGGCAG
>CAIXRL010000668.1 GCA_903921835.1 Candidatus Eiseniibacteriota bacterium
CGGCGAGAATAGCAGCAAGACGCCCGCGCGGCAGCGCCAGCCCCCGCACGTCAGTCCCTCACGCCCCGATCGCCACGATCGCGCCCTGCAGCACCAGGTGCACGAGACGCTCGCGCACCGGCTTTCCCGTCGCCGCCTCGAGCGCATCGGCGTACGCACCAAGCTGCCCGCCGTAGCCGGCGGCCGCCTTCAGCGCGTCGTCCAACGAGCCCGCGAGGCACTTGTGATCGATCAACGTGAGACCGGCCTCGTCCTCGAGCACCAGGTCGGCCGCGCCCACCAGCTCCGAGCCGCCCGCCAGCCGCCGGCGCACGGGCCACTCGCGATGCCACGTGGTGCGCGGCCCGCGCGCCGCCACCCACGCGCTCAACGCGCTCCCCGCGCCGACGAGCGCTTCGGGCGCCAGCGTTCCGTGCACGGCCCAGCGCTCGAGCGCGGCGCCGGCGAGCGCGAGCCGGTCCGCCGCGCTCGCCTCCGGCCGGTCGGCCGCGAAGAACGCGTGGCAGGCGCTGCCGAGCGCGGTCCAGTCCGGCTTGCCCGCCACGGAAATCACCCCGCCGATCGACTGCGGTGGCCCGATCGCCGCCACGCGCGAGAGACGCGAGGGCTCCACCCACGCGGGCGCATGCTCCTGCGGCCCGGCGGCGAGGTAGCCGCTCTCCGCCTCGGGCGCCGCCGGCAACTCCACGCCGGGTGCAGCGTCGCGCACTTGCACCCGCACCAGCTGTCCCGCCCACGTCGTCTCCGCGCCGACGGGCTCGGCGATCAGCTCGTGGCCGTTGGCGTCCACGAGCAGCGACAGGAGACCTCCCATCAGCTTGCCGGGCCGCGCGGCCAGCACGAGCCGGTCGCGCGCACGCGTCCAGCCCACGTAGAGCAGGCGCAGCCGTTCGCGGCGGTCGTCGCGCACGACGCGTTCGCTCGCTTCGCTGGCGGCGAGCGCGGCGTGGAAAGGCGTCTTGCTTTGCGGTGAGAACGGGTCAGGCCAGTAGCGGATCCAGCGGCCCGCCAGCGGCGCGGCGAGATCAAACGCCGCGGCATCGCTCACCACGCGCACGCCGAGCGCCGAGGCGTCGCGCAGCCGGTCGAGCTGGTGGAGCACGGTCACCGGCCACTCGAGCCCCTTGGCGCCGTGGTAGACGATCACCGTCACGGCGTTCCCGCCGCTGAGCAGCGCCTGCTTGTCGTCGTTCGCCTCGGCCAGTTCGCGCAGGTGCGTGACGAGGCCGGCAACCGTGCAGCCCATGCCCTCGGACCTGCAGCTCTCGATGTAGGTGCCGGTGATGGCGCGCAGTCGCTCGAGGTTCGCCAGGCGCTGCGGCGCGCCGCCCCAGCGCAGGCACAGCTCCGCGGCCCCCAGCGCTTCGAGCACGGCGTCGAACGCCTCCATGGGACCGGCAGCGGGGCGCGCGGCGGTCGCCGTGGCGATGCGCTGCACGGCGGGCAGGTCGCGGTACGCGGCGCCCGGCGCGGCGAGAATCGTCGCGAGCCACGCGTCGCCGTCCGCGGAGTGCTCGATCAGGCGCCCCAGTTCGGCGGCGGCGAGCGATTCGCGCGGGTCCACCCACAGCCGCAGGCCCGCAAGCACAGCCCGCGCCTCGGGCGTCAGCAGCAGGCCCTTGCGCGGCAGCACCGCGGGGATGCCGGCGCGCTGGAGCGCGTCGGCGACCTGCGCCGCGACCGCACGGGTCTGGCAGAGGACCGCGACGTCGCGCAACTGCGGCCGGCGCGGCGAGCGGTCCACCACGTCCTCCACCCTGGCGTCGGGGTCGTCGATGAACGCGCGCACGGCCGCGGCCAGCGCGGCGGCGTCGCCCGGCTGGTTCTTCGACTGGAGGTTCCAGCGCTCCACGACCGGCCCCAGCGCGGGCCCGTCCTCGGTGCGCTTCGCCGCGAGCAGCACGCGCTCGCGCAGGACGCCGTGCGGCTCGAACGCCGCCGCGAATACCTGCGACGAGAGATCGACGAGCTCCGGCCGGCTGCGCCACGAGTACTTCAGCGTCTCGAGCCCGCCAGCGCCGAAACGCTGCACGATGCCATCGATGGCCGCATCCATGAGCGCGGGATCGGTGTCGCGAAAGCCGTAGATCGCCTGCTTCTGGTCCCCCACCCACACGCTGCGCTTCGCCAGGCCGGCGAGCGCGAGGAACAGCTCCAGCTGGATCGGGCTCGTGTCCTGGAACTCGTCCACCAGCACCAGGTCGAGCTGCTCGCCCAGCTGTTCGCGCACGTGCGGCATGCGCAGCAATTCGAGCGCCATCACCTCCTGGTCCACGAAGTCCACCAGCCCCCATGCGCGCTTGTGGCTCTCGTACGCTTCCAGCGCCTGTCCCGCCACCTGGAACACCAGCTCGATGCAGCGCCGCACGTCCTCGCGCAGCTGCGGATGGCGCGCGTGGTCGAGTGCCGCGGACCGGACAGGCTCGTAGATCTCGCGCGAGGCCTTGCCGGTGGCGGTGTTGGCGAGGCGGGCCCATTCCCACCAGGTGAGCGGGCGCCGGCCCGAAAGGCGAGCGAGCGCCCGCGACGCCACCTGCAGCGCCGCCTGCGTGGCCTGCGTGCTGTCGCCGTCCACCCCGGCCACGAAGTCCTTCAGCGCCGCGGCCAGCTCGCGCTCGAGGCTCGCGCCGTCGCCCGCCGGCGCGGGCAGCAGCGCGAAGAAAGCCTCGACGCTGCGGCGCGCGCAGTCGGGCAGCGCGTCGCGGCCGATCCGGTTGAGCCGGGCGCGGGACACGATGTCGCGCACGGCCTCCGTCCACTCCAGGTCGTGCCAGCGCTCGCGCAGTTCCGCGAGTGCAGCGCCCGCGTCCGTCGCAGGCAGCAACGCCACGTCCGCGTCATCTTCGCCGTCACCTCCCTCGCGACCATCGTCGTCACCGCGACCGCGTCCACGCGCAATCGTCGAGAGCGCGCGATCGAACGCGCGCTTCGCGGCCTCCTCGTCGAGCACGCGCGGCTCGGGCGACAGCCCGAGGTCGAACGCAAAGTCCGAGAGCAGCCTCCCGCAGACCGAGTTCACGGTCCCGAGGCGCGCGGCGCCGAGGCGCTGAGCAGCCTCGGTCTGTCCCTGTTCCAGCAGCCGCGCGCGGACGCGCTCGCGCAGCTCGGCGGCGGCCTTCACCGTGAACGTGGTCGCGAGGATCGCCTCGGGGCGCGCGCGACCCGCCGCGATCTCCTGCTCGAGAATCTCGACCAGCCGGTAGGTCTTGCCGCTGCCCGCGCTGGCCGAGAGGATCCGGATCGGGTTCACGCGCCCCCCGCGATGTCGCGCCCGCACAGCGCGCCGAAGTCACACCACCTGCACGGGGGCTGGAACACCAGCCGGCCATCCACGAGCCTCGTCGCATCCGGCGGGGCGTTGCCCTGCTGGTCCGGGATCCCGCGCGCGCGCAGCACGCCCTGCTCAACGATCAGCCACTGCTCCGCGTGCGCCGACGCGAACAACTTCCACGTCGTGCCGGGGTCGGGGCCGCTGACGGATTCGGCGCCGGGGAACGACGCCGCGGCGGTGGTGAGCAGGCGCTGCTCGGCCAGGATGAAGTAGGCCACGGGCGGGAACGGCGCCCCGCCGTCGCCACGAGCCAGGAAGCTGTACGACGCGAGCTGCGTCGCGATGCCATTGACCAGCTGCTCGAGGCGCCAACTGCCGCCGCCCCACTTCATGTCCACGATGCGGGGCGGATCGCCGAGCACGATATCCGGCCGGCCTGCGAAACTGGTGCCGAGCGCCGCGGCGGTGAGTTCCTGCTCGGAGGCGACC
>CAIXRL010000669.1 GCA_903921835.1 Candidatus Eiseniibacteriota bacterium
GCACGCCGGCCTGGTCGGCCCCGTCGGCGTTTCCGGCGCGGCGTCGATTGCCGAGGGCGCGGATGCAGTGGCCGGCGCAGGCGCTGTGGGCGTTTCAGGCGCTGCGGCGATCGCTGATGAGGATGCCCGAGAACAGCAGGATGAAGCCGGCCAGCAGGAAGGACTGGTAGCGTTCCTCGTATTCGGTGTAGTCGCCGCCGACGAACGACTTCTTGTGGACCTGGTCGAGCGCCGCCACGAGGTTGTCCAGGTTGATGCTCTCGGAACGGAAGTAGCGCCCGTCGGTCGCCCTGGCCATCACCAGCAACTGCCGCTCGGCGAGGCGCGAGACCACGATCTTGTCGTCCTGGTCCTTCTTGTACGACGTGCCGGCGGCGCCCGATTCCGGGATCGTCGAACCCTCGGGCGTGCCCACGCCCACGGCGTAGATGCGGATGTTGTCCGCGATCGCGGTGCGCGTCGCCGCGGCCAGGTCGCCATCGAGGTTGTCGCCGTCCGTCACGAGCACCAGCGCCTTGGACGACGCATCCGCCGGATCGAACACGGCCGCCGCGGTCTCGATGGCGCGCTGGATGTTGGTGCCCGGCTTGGGCATGTTGTCGGGCTCGATGATGTCGAGGAACAGCTTGGCCGCCTCGACGTCGGGCGTGAGCGGGCACATCACCTGCGCGTCGCCGGCGAAGGCCACGATGCCCACGCGGTCGGTGCCCAGGTTGTCGAGCAGCGACGCGATCTCGGTCTTGGAGCGCTGCAGCCGGTTGGGGTTCACGTCGGTCGCCAGCATGCTCTTCGAGGCGTCGAGCGCCACCACGACGTCGATGCCGCGGCCGCGGACGACCTGCAGCTTCTCGCCCCATTGCGGGCGGGCCGCGGCGACGAAGACGAGCGCCAGGCCGAGCAGCATGCAGGCGGCCTTGAGCGCCGCCAGTCGCGGGCTGCGGCTGTCGGTCAGCCGCGGCACCAGCGCCGCGTCCGCCAGCCGGGCGAGGCTGCGCCGCTTCAGCCACTCCGATCCCAGCATCAGGACGGCGAGGACCGGGATCGCGAACAGCAGGTACAGCAGCTGCGGCGCCGCCCAGCGGATCATGGCCGCCTCCCGCCCGCGAAGCGTGCGCGCATCACGGCAGCCTCCGGAGCACCAGCGCCGGCACCAGCATGCCGAGCAGGAAGAGCAGGGCCGCCGGGAGCAGGAAGAGCCCCGCCTTCTCCGAGTAGACCGTGTGCCGCGTGCTCTTGAAGCGCGTCGGCTCCATGCGGTTGATCTCGTCGTA
Source organism: Candidatus Eiseniibacteriota bacterium (assembly GCA_903921835.1). Classification (GTDB taxonomy): domain Bacteria; phylum Eisenbacteria; class RBG-16-71-46; order RBG-16-71-46; family RBG-16-71-46; genus CAIXRL01. The sequence goes on from CAIXRL010000669.1 coordinate 1,272, forward strand.
GATGCGCTTGAGCGCCTGGGTGTCGCCGGCGGAGTACGACCGGCCGCCGGTCAGCGCCGAGATGTCCTCGAGCGTCTTCGGGTCGAACTCCGCCGCGACCGTCTGCGGCCGGGGGCCCCAGACCGGATCGTTCACCATCACCGTGACGGGCGTCTGCGAGCCGACGCCGATGCAGTAGACCTTGATGGCGAAACTCTTCGCCAGCTGCGCGGCCGTTTGCGGATCGATTTCGCCCGTGTTGTTGATGCCGTCGGTGAGCAGGATGACGACCTTCTCCTTCGCGCTGGAGTCCTTGAGCCGCGCCACGGCGTGGGAGAGTCCCATGCCGATGGCCGTGCGGGTGCCATCCAGCGAGCCGATGTGCAGCTGTTCGATGATGGTGCGGAGCACCGTGCGGTCGAGCGTGAGCGGACACTGGGTCATGGCGCCGTTGGCGAAGATGACCAGGCCGATGCGGTCCCCCGGACGCTTGGCGATGAACTCGACGGCCCGCTGCTTCGCCGCCGACAGCCGGTCCGGCTGGAGGTCCGGCGCGGACATGGACTCGGAGACGTCCAGGCACAGCATGATGTCCACGCCGCGCGATTCGATCTCCTCCAGCACGCGGCCGCGCTGCGGGCGCGCCAGCGCCAGCACCGCCAGCACGAGCGCCGCGGCCTGGAGCGCCAGGATCGCGTGCTTGAGGTAGCGCCCCGGCCCCTGGCGGGCGCGGAAGAACGACGCGTCGGAAAAGCGCACCGAGCCGGTCCGCTTGCGCAGTTCGAGCCATACCAGCGCCGCGACCGGCACGAGCAGCAGGAACCAGAGAGGGGTGGCGAAGCGCATGCTCAGGCCCCCTCCGCGCGCCGCGCATCACCGGCGTCCGTCACCGGTTCCGCGGGCGCCGGTTCCGCGGGCCGGGTCTTCGTCACGAACTCGCGCACCTGGTCGATCGCGGCACGGGCCTCCTCCTCGGGCGGGATCACCTTGGAGTACTTCACCAGGTCCGAGCGCAGGAAGAACCTCGCGATGTCGTCGCGCATGGGCGTGCGGTGGAGCCGCATGGCGGCCAGCACCTCGGTCGTGGTCTGCTCGGCCGCCTGGAACTCGAAGCGCCGCTCGATGTAGCGCTTGAGGATCTCGGACAGCGCGTAGTAGTAGCGTTTGTACTGCCCCGCCTCGACCCACTCGCGCCAGGGCATGCCGTCGAGCGAGCGGAGCGCCTCGTCCCACGGCGGCAGCGGCGCCGCCACGCGCTCGAGGTTCTCGCGCAACCGCCGGTACAGCCGCCGCCCCAGCCACGCCAGCGCCGCCAGCACGGCGAGCGCGCCGGGAATGATCCACAACAGGTAGTTCGGAAAACGCTCGGCCGGCTTGAGCGCGTTGACGTCCGACATCTTCCCGGGCAGCACGCTGGCGATCGTCACCGACGCCGGGTCGCTGCGGAGCGTGTCCGTCCTCTGGCCCGCCGTGAGCAGGAACGTGAACACCGGCAGGCGGTGCGTTCCGGGCCGGAAGCCGGCGACGCTGAGCCGGTAGGTCACCTGGCTGTGTTCCGCCCGGCGGACGGCATTGCGCTTCTCGCCGGCGACCACGAACGCCCCGGTCGAATCCGCGAGCGGCCCCGTCACCAGCGCCCCGGTGGTGTTCTGCAGCACGAGCGTCACGTCGAAGCGGTCCCCCACGGTGAGGCGGGGCCCCGCCGAGACATGCGTCGAGATGGACGGGCGGCCCGCGAGCGGGGCGGCCAGCAGCAGCGTGAGCAGCGTCGTGGCGGCCTGGGTCATGGTGTCGGGCGCGGCGGGCGCGTCCCCGATGCCGGATCGCGGAAGACCATGTCTAGTGGAACCGCCGGGCGCGGACCTGGAAGAACTCGTGGAGCCTGGGCGTGAAGTCCTCGTCCGTCCGCAGGCTGATGCTGTCGATGTTGAGCTGCCGGAACATCCGGTCGCGCCGCGCCTGCGCGGCCTGCATGTGCTCGCGGTAGCCCGCACGAAGCCGCGCGCTCGACGTGTTCACGCTGACGATCTCGCCGGTCTCCATGTCCTCGACGTCCATCAGTCCCACGCTCGGCAGTTCCGATTCCGCGGGGTCGGTGATCGGGATCGCCACGACGTCGTGCCGGCGCGCGGCGATGCCCAGCGGGATCCGCAACGCGTCCGGCGTGAAGCCAGGTCCCATGAAGTCGCTCACCAGGAACACGATCGCCCGGTGCTTGAGCAGGTGCATCACGTACTCGAGCGCCGCGGCCGGGTTCGTGCCCCGGTGCTGCGGCTCGAACATGAGGATGTCGCGGACCAGCCGCATGACGTGCTGCCGGCCCTTGCGCGGCGGGACGAAGCGCTCGACCCGGTCGGTGAAGAACAGCAGCCCCACCTTGTCGTTGTTGGTGACGGCCGAGAACGCGAGCGTCGCCGCGACCTGCGCCGACTGGTCCAGCTTGAACTGCGAGCGTGTCCCGAAGTAGCCCGAGCCCGAGGCGTCCACGCACAGGATCACCGTCAGCTCGCGTTCCTCCACGAACTTCTTCACGTAGGGGTGGTCCATACGGGCGGTGACCTTCCAGTCGATGGACCGGACGTCGTCCCCGCGCATGTACTCGCGAACGTCGATGAACTCCATGCCCGTGCCCTTGAACGTGGACCGGTACTCGCCCGCGAACGTCGTGTTGATGATCTTGCGCGTCCGGATCTCGATCTGCCGGAGCTTGGCCAGGAACTCAAGCGAGAGCATGCGAAACCCTCACGTCAAGGCCAAGCCCTTGCATTCCCCCGCACCCCGAATCGCGGCCCGCGAGCAGGATCACGGCACCTCCACCGAGGCGAGGATCTTGCGCACGACGTCGTCCGTGGTCATCTCCTCGGCCTCGGCCTCGTAGGTCAGGATGATGCGGTGGCGCAGCACGTCGGCCGCGAGCTCCTTGACGTCCTCCGGGATCACGAAGCCGCGGCGCCGCAGGAACGCCATGGCGCGCGACGCCGTGGTCAGGTTGATCGAGGCGCGCGGCGAGGCACCGAAGCGGATCAGCGGCTTGAGCTCGGGCAGGCCGAACTTCTCGGGCTCGCGCGTCGCGAAGACCAGGTCGAGGATGTACTCCTTGAGCTTGGGATCGATGTAGATCGACCGGCACAGCTCGCGCGCCCGGATGATGTCGGCCGGATCGACCACGGGCGAGATGACCGGCTCGCCGGAACCGGCGATGCGCTCCACGATCTCGCGTTCCTCGTCCCGGCTCGGGTAGCCGATCCGGATCTTGAGCAGGAAGCGGTCGAGCTGCGCCTCGGGGAGCGGGTACGTGCCCTCCTGTTCGATCGGGTTCTGCGTCGCCAGCACCAGGAACGGATCCTCGAGCCGGTACGACTGGTTGCCGATCGTCACCTGGCGTTCCTGCATGGCCTCGAGCAGCGCGCTCTGCACCTTGGGCGGCGTGCGGTTGATTTCGTCCGCGAGCAGGAGGTTGGAGAAGATCGGCCCCTTGCTGGTCACGAACTCGCCGGTCTTCTGGTTGTAGATCATCGTTCCGATGATGTCCGCCGGCAGCAGGTCGGGCGTGAACTGGATGCGCTGGTAGCGCGTCTTGATCGCCGCCGACAGCGTGCGCACCGCGTACGTCTTGGCCAGGCCCGGCACGCCCTCGATCAGGATGTGCCCGTTCGCCAGCAGCCCGACCAGCAGCCGGTTCACGAGGTACTGCTGCCCGACGATCGCCTTGGACACCTCGGCCGTGATCGTCCGGACGAAGATGCTCTCCCGTTCGATTCGCTCGTTGATCACCTTGATATCGTCCGTTTCGATCCCCATGTTTCCTCCAGGCACGGCCGGCGCGACGCCACACCCGTGGCGAGCGAGTCCCGCCAGACGGGACGCCCACGGGTCAGCGCGAGAGTGGGACATTCTAAGGCGTCCCGGCGGGGGGATGTCGTCAGAAGACGGCAAATTGATTGAGGAGATTCCGAGCGTCTCCGGGCGGGAGTCACAACTGCTGCGAGGCCGGACGCCGGGGCAGGGTCTTGCGACGGCGCCTGCGCTCGGCCTGGCCGCAGTGTGAGCGTGGGCCGCCTGATGCCGGCCCGCCGAGCAACATTCGCGCCCGCAGGCCGCTCCGCGGCGGCCCGGAACGCCACCGCCCCTGCGCGAGCGAAGCCCTGCCGGGGCGGCCGGGCGCTCCCGCGCACCTCCGGCACGCGTCTCTGTGCGCTCGTCTCTGTGCACTCGTCGCTGGCATGGTGCGCGTCTGCCATCTTCTACACCTCGTCGTTGTCGGGGCGGGAACGCCATGCCGAATCTGGATCCATGAGGCATGAATGACCAAAGCGAAAGTCCCAGGAATCGATTGCAGGCTTGATGACGCGGCGCGCCGGCTCGCGCTCGAAGAGCGGCGGGTGGCTGCCCGACGCGAGAAGTTGCTCGTCAGGCCTGACCCGCCACCCTTCCTGCGGGTCGAGGCGCCATCCGGGTTTTCCTACCGGATCCACTTGCGCGGTGGTGCGGGTGGTCCCCATTCCTGCGACTGCCCGGATTTCGAGGCGAACCGTCTGCACACGTGCAAGCACGTGGAACGTGTCCACGCGTGGCTGGGGTCGGCCCGCTCGCGGCTCCCGCTCGAACACCGGCGCGAGGCACAGCGGCCTCGCGTCTACCTGCACTTCGGCGAGGTCGTGGAGCCCCGGCTCTTCGGACGCCCACGGGGCCCGGGCGCGGCCGCCGTGCAGGCGGCGTTCGACGACGCGGGCCTTCCGCTCGGACGGCCTGCAGGGGACGAAGCGCAGCTCCGCCGCTGGCTCGACCCGTTCGTGAAGCGCGTCGAGCCCGAGGCGCTCGACTGGCTCGACCGGCGTATCGAGCGCCGCCCGATCCTGCCGGATCGCGACATCACGAGCATGGCGCCCGCACTTGGGCTCAAGCCCTATCCGTACCAGTGGAAGGGAGCCGAGTTCCTCGCCCGGACGGGCCGCGCGTTGCTCGCCGACGAGATGGGGCTCGGAAAGACGGTTCAGGCCATCCTCGCCGCCACCGTGATGAGGGTGGCGTCGCGGCCCGCGCGCAGCGTGACGATTGTCTGCCCCGCCAGCCTGCGCGGAGGCTGGGAGGATGAGATTCAGCGGTGTCTCGGGGAATCCGCGGTGTTGCTCGAAGGGATGTCCAGCGACCGTGCCCGCACGATCGCTGCCCGCCCCACCTGGCTCGTGACCCACTACGAGCAGGTCCTTCGCGATCACCGCCATCACGCGGACCATCCCCCGGACCTGCTCATCATCGACGAGGCGCAGCGGGCGAAAGGGCTGTGGACGCGGACGGCTCGCGTCTTGAAGGCGATCGGTGCCCGATACGTCTTCGCCCTCACGGGAACGCCGCTCGAGAACCGTCTCGAGGAAGCGTATGCGATCGCCCAGCTCATCGATCAGCGGCTCCTTCCTCCTCTCTGGCAGCTCGATCGCGACCACTTCGTGCGGGACCCGAATGGGCGCCGGGTCGTGCTGTACCAGGGCCTCGGGGCCCTTCGCTCGCGGCTGGCCCCCGCATTCCTCCGTCGCCGCAAGGAGGACGTCGCCCTCGATCTGCCCGAGCGGTTGCGCACCACGGCCATGCTTCCCATGCACGAGGCGGTCGCGGCCACCTACGACGACGTCATCACCCAGGTTGCGAGGATCGCCAGCAGGAAGGTGCTCCTCCCCGCGGACCTCGAGCGCATGCAGCGTCTGCTCGTGATCGCGCGACGTTGCTGCAACGGGCCCCACATGCTCGGGCTCGAGGTGGAAGATCGAAAAGTGCCCAAGCTCGAGGAGCTCGGGCAGGCGCTGCGCGATCTGTGCCTGGGAGAGGGCCGCAAGGCGGTCGTGTTCTCGGAGTGGACGGACATGACCGACAGGGCCGAGGCGCTGTGCCGCAGGCTGCGGCTGCCGGTCTTCCACCTGCACGGAGGCGTCTCCGTGCGCTCGCGGCCGGCGCTGTTGCGCGCTTTCACCGAGCAGAAGGGGCCCGCGGTGTTCGTGAGCACCGACGCGGGAGGCGTGGGCCTCAACCTGCAGGTGGCGGATGTGGTCATCAATCTGGACCTGCCATGGAACCCGGCGCGGCTCGAGCAGCGGATCGCGCGCGTGCACCGGATCGGGTCGAAGCGCGCAGTGCAGGAGTTGCTCCTCGTGACCAAGGACAGTATCGAGGAGCGCATCCTTGGCCTCCACGGCACCAAGCGGGAGGTGCTCGCCAACATCTGGGGCAAGGGCGACCAGGACACGATCGCCGCGCCGGGAGGGAGCGGCGCGTTCCGGGAGATGGTTGCCTCGCTCCTCGAGGCATGGCCGGGGCCATCTCCGACGCCAGCATCGACAGCGGCACCCGCTGCCGATGCTCCCGTGGACCTGGTCACTTCGTACGGAGATGAAGCGGCCGAGTCGTCCGATTCCGCCGATGTCACCGCGGCGGATTCCGCCTCGAGTCTCTCCCGTTCCGCTGCCACCGTTGCCGGCGGCGTGCGGACGGCCACCAGTCTCGCAGTCGATCCCGCCGCGTTGCTGGCAGCGGTCTCGGCCATGGCCACCGCGTTGCCGCCCGACCACCGCAGGTCGCTGGCCGCCGTGTTCCGCGTGCTGGCAGAGGGGCTCGAGTCGGAGTGATCGGCAAGCCGGCTCGCCGCGAAGTCGTCGCCGGGCACGCCGGCGGCCCCTGCGCGCAAGGGCGGCGCCGGGGCATGGCGTGGTGGGCCTGGCTGAGGGGTCACGCTCCGGCAGTACGTGCTTCCCAGGGTGCCCTGTCCCGAACTGCTGCGAGAAGAAAGCGCGCGCCCTGGTTGTCGGAGGGGTTGAGCCAGAGCATCCGGTCGAAGACGTTTCCCGCTTCCTCGAAGCGACCGAGCCGCCACAGGCAGAGACCGAGGCCGTGCATGCAGCGGAGGAACGGGCGGTTGTCGACGAGCCCCCACGGCAGCACGCCGTCGAAACGATCGCCGGTCGAGAGTTCGCCGATGCGCAGGCCGACCGTGTAGTGACGGATGGCCTTCCCGGGGCTGTGATCGAACTCGATCTTGCCGAGGTGGGAGTGTGCGTCCAGGCAGCGGAGATCGGCCCGGCACAGTTCCATCAGCATCCCGTGGGCCGCCTCGACATCGCCCGCCTGCTTGAGGTCGTTGGAGTCGGTGATGGGATCGGAGTCCGAGTTCTCCGGGTCCGCGCCCGGGAGCACCTGCTCCATTTCGAACTGGCTTCGCGGGCCGAGCGCGATGATCGGTTCGGCCCACGCCTCGATCGGCTCGCCTTCCTCTCCCCAGTATTCGTCCTCCGGGTCCCAGGTTCCCTGATCCTCGAGTCGTAGAGGCACGAGGCCCAGAGTGTCCACCGCCAGCCGGGTGGACTCGATCGCGCCCGAGAGATAGGGGCGACCGGCGTAGCTCCATTGTTTCTGCGGCTTGACCACGACGATCTCGCCGGGGACCACATCCCAGAGTCCCTTCGCGCGGAACGTGATGACCCGGTCGCCGGACAGGAGCCGGCAACGCGCGGAGCCCTCCTCGACCGAGAGCGCGACCAGCTCGACGAAGGCGTTCAAGTCGATGTCGGCCGGAGTGACCTTGTGCTGGCGGCTGCGTCGTCCGCTGGAGGTGGCCACCCGCGGGAGCGGTTCGAGGCCGAGCCACTTGCGGTACGCCGCGACGTAGCGGGCACCCTGCGACCCGTGTGCAAGCTCGATGTCGCAGGCCGCCACGAGATACTCCGAGCCGCCTTCGCGACGACACTTCGCCGTCAACCCGCGCCGTGCGTTTCCCTCGTAGTCGAACCCCGTGATCGAGACGGGCTCGCCGATCACGAACCCGTCACACGGAACGGTGACCTCGTCCTCGAAGGCCTGTCGAAAGGCCCGGAGCTCTTCGTCGTCGCCGCTTGCGTCGAGCGTGATCCCGGCGATCAGCTCGTCCAGCAAGGCCAGCGCCCTGTCGTCCTGTTCGTCGCGGTTCATGGATGTCCTCCCTCGAATCCCTTCCCCCATCGCGCCCTGGTGCGCTCCATGAAGGTGGGTTTGCCGTTCGGCCCGCAGTTCGCAGACCGCAGCTTGCCATCTGTTCGGCAAGGCGGAAAGGGCCGAGACTGCGCCGAGATTGCGCCCCCTGAATACACGGGCC
>CAIXRL010000670.1 GCA_903921835.1 Candidatus Eiseniibacteriota bacterium
CCGTCCGCGGCGTGGGCCGCGCGGTCCGCGCGGGCCGCTCGCGACGAGGTCCCGCTGCGGCCGCGCCGGGACCGCGCCTGACGCGATCTTGAAGTTTGGGTTTCAATCCTCTAGTTTTCCCCGGTGCTCGAGCGATTGCGCGGCCTCCTCCTGGGGGGCCGCAAGAACCTCTTCGACCCGAAAATCCACCACCAGCTTGCCCTGATCGCGTTTTTCGCGTGGGTGGGACTGGGGTCCGATGGGCTTTCCTCCTCGTCCTATGGCCCGGAAGAAGCCTTCCTGACGCTCGGGTCGCACACGCACCTCGCACTGTACCTGACGGTGGCCACGGTGCTCACCGTCTTCCTGATCTCGGCCTCCTACAGCCAGATCATCGAACTGTTCCCGAGCGGCGGCGGCGGCTACCTGGTCGCCACCAAGCTGCTGGGCAGCACCCCGGGCGTGGTCTCGGGCACGGCGCTGGTCGTGGACTACGTGCTCACGATCTCGATCTCGATCGCCTCCGGCGTGGACGCCATCTTCTCATTCCTGCCCCACGACCTGCTGCTCTGGAAACTGCCGATCGAATTGGTCGTCGTGGTCGCCCTCACGGGACTCAACCTGCGCGGCGTGAAGGAATCGGTGTCGGTGCTGATGCCGATCTTCGTGGCGTTCGTGATCACGCACGTCGTGCTGATCGGGTACGGGCTGATGTCGCACGGCACCGCGTTCGGCTCGATGATCGGCGACACGATGCGCGACACGCACAGTGCCGTGCAGGAACTGGGCGTGCTCGCCGTGGTCGCGCTGTTCCTGAAGGCATTCTCGCTCGGCGGTGGCACGTTCACCGGGATCGAGGCCGTGAGCAACAGCACGGCGATGCTGCGCGAGCCGCGCGTCGTGACCGGCAAGAAGACGATGCTGTACATGTCGCTCTCGCTGTCGTTCACGGCGGGCGGCATCCTGCTGTGCTACCTACTTGCGGGCATCGGCCACGTGCCGGGCAAGACGCTCAACGCCGTGCTCTGGGAGACGCTCACGCGCACGTGGCACATCGGCGGCTTCGGGATCGGCCACTGGGTCGTGATCGCGACGCTGCTCTCCGAGGGCGCCCTGCTGTTCGTCGCCGCGCAGACGGGATTCCTCGCGGGTCCCGCGACGCTGGCGGCCATGGCCGTGGACCACTGGGTGCCCAAGCGCTTCGCGCACCTCTCCGAGCGCCTGGTCACGCAGAACGGCATCATCACGATGGGCCTGGCGGCCATCGCCACGCTGGTCTACACCGGCGGCAGGGTGAAGATCCTCATCGTCATGTACTCGATCAACGTGTTCCTCACCTTCACGTTGTCGCAGATGGGCATGGTGCGGCACTGGTGGGAGACGCGCGCGACACAGCCGCACTGGAAGCGCCGCTTCCTGCTCGCGCTGCTCGGCACGAGCGTCACGGGCGGGATCCTGGTGATCACGTCGGTGATCAAGTTCGGCGAGGGCGGCTGGGTGACGCTGGCGGTGACCGCGGCGTTCGTGGGCGCCTGCTTCCTGGTGCGCGGGCACTACCAGCAGGTCCGGGGCGTGTTGCGCGGGCTGGACGACGTGCTGAGCGACCTGCCGTTCGCGGAACGTCCCACGACGCCCGACCTGGCGCCCGATGGCCCGACCGCGATCATCCTGGTCGAGTCCTACGCCGGGCTGGGCATCCACACCCTGCTCTCGGTGCAGCGCATGTTCCCGAAACACTTCAAGAACTTCGTCTTCGTCGCGGTCGGCCAGGTGGACTCGGGGCAGTTCAAGGGCACCGAGAGCGTGCAGGCGCTCGAGAACAAGGTGCGCGAGGACCTGGAGCGGTACGTCGAGCTGGGCCAGAAGATGGGATACTATTCGGAGTATCGCTTCACGCTCGGCACCGACCTGATCGAGGAGCTGGAGCACATCTGCCTCGACCTGAGCAAGGAGTTCCGTCGCACGATGGTCTTCGCCGGCCAGCTGGTATTCCAGCGCGAAACGCTGTTCACCCGCAGCCTGCACCACGAAACCGCCTTCTCCATCCAGCGCCGCCTCCAGTTCGCCGGAATGCAGGTAATCATCCTGCCCATCCGCGTCTGGGCGCAGACGTCCCGCTGAGGGCCGCCTGATGCTCCGGCGCATCCGCCACACCCTCGTGGGCATGCCCCGCAACCTGCGGGACCCGAACGTCCATCACCAGCTCGCGCTGGTGGCGTTCTTTGCCTGGGTCGGCCTCGGCTCCGACGGCCTGTCCTCGTCGTCGTACGGCCCCGAGGAAGCCTTCCTCGCGCTGGGCGCGCACCCGCACCTCGCGGTCTTCCTGGCGGTGGCCATCGTCGCCACCGTGATGCTGATCTCGGCCTCGTACAGCCAGATCATCGAACTCTTCCCCAGCGGCGGCGGCGGCTACCTCGTCGCCTCGAAGCTGCTCGGCCCCACGGCCGGCGTCGTCTCGGGCAGCGCGCTGGTGGTGGACTACATGCTCACCGTGGCCACGTCGGTGGCCTCGGGCTGCGACGCCATCTTCTCGTCGCTCCCCCCGGGCTGGGCTGCCCACAAGGTGGACGCTGAGCTGGTCGTGATCGCGGTTCTGGTGACGATGAACCTGCGCGGCGTGCGCGAGTCCGTGAAGGCGCTCATGCCCATCTTCGTCGTCTTCGTGATCACGCACGTGGCGCTGATCCTGTGGGGCATCCTGTCTCAGGCGCACCAGTTCGGGCAGATTGGCACCGACACGATGACCGACCTGCGCTCCGCCGAGAATGGCCTGGGCATGATCGGCACCATGGTGCTGTTCCTGCGCGCGTTCTCGCTCGGCGGCGGCACTTTCACCGGCATCGAGGCCGTGAGCAACGGCATGCCCATCCTGCGCGAGCCGCGGGTGAAGACCGCGCGCCACACCATGCTGCTCATGTCGGTGTCGCTCTCGTTCACCGCGGGCGGCATCCTGGTCTGCTACCTGCTGAACCACGTGCACCACCAGGCGGGCCTGACGCTGAACGCCACACTCTGGACCACGCTCACGCGCGGCTGGCACTTCTTCGGTATACCGCTGGGGCCGGGCATCGTCACGATCACCCTGTTGTCCGAGGGACTGCTGCTGGTCCTCGCCGCGCAGACCGGCTTCATCGACGGCCCGCGCACGCTGAGCGCCATGGCCGTGGACCGCTGGGTGCCCAAGCGCTTCGCCCACCTCTCCGAGCGGCTCGTGACCCAGAACGGCGTGCTGCTGATGGGCATCGCGACCGCGATCACGCTGATCGGCACCGGCGGACGCGTGAGCGTGCTGATCGTCATGTACTCGATCAACGTGTTCATCACGTTCACGCTCTCGCAACTCGGCATGAGCATCCACTGGTGGCAGGTGCGCAAGACGGAACAGCACTGGCGCCGCCGCCTGGGGCTGGCCCTGCTGGGCACGGCCGTGTGCGCGCTCATCCTGGCCGTGACGTCCGCGGTCAAGTTCGGCGAAGGTGGCTGGGTGACGCTGGTCGTGACGGGCGTGCTCGTGGTCGCGTGCATCCTCGTGCGCCGGCACTACGACCAGGTGAAGCACATGCTGCGCAGTCTGGACGAATCGTTCGCCGACCTGCCGCTGCCGCACGCCGCGAAGCTGCCCGAGCTGACATCGTCGGGCCCCACGGCGATCGTGCTCGTGGAGGGCTACGACGGCCTCGGCCTGCATACCCTGCTCTCGATCCAGCGGCTGTTCCCACGCATGTACAAGAACATGGTGTTCTGCTCGGTCGGGCTGGTGGATTCCGGGCAGTTCAAGGGCGCCGACAGCCTCAAGGCGCTGGACCAGAAGGTGGTCGGGGACCTCAAGAAGTACGTCGACATGGCCCAGCGGATGGGCTACTACGCCGAGTATCGTTACGCGGTTGGCACGGACCTCGTCGAGGAACTGGAGTCGATCTGCCGCGGCCTGACCAAGGAGTTCCGCGGCTGCAACGTGTTCACGGGCCAGCTCGTGTTCCAGCGCGAGAACCTTTTCACCCGTGCGCTGCATCAGGAGACTGCGTTCGCCATTCAGCGCCGGTTGCAATTCCTCGGCATCCAGGCCGTCATCCTGCCCATCCGGGTGTGGCAGAACCGCACGGCGTAGCCCGGACGATTCATGAACCGCGAGGCGAGAGGGCGGGATGTGCGGCAGCAGCAAGAAGATCGGCCGGCCGCGCCGGAACCGTGTTGAAGACACCATGAGGACAGCGGCTGGTCGAGCTTCGGGGCACCCACCGAAGGTGGGTCCGGATGGCGCGCAGATCGCGCTCGCAGGCCGCGGGCTCATGAATCGTCCGGGCTAGGGAGGAAGGTACCCGATGTACTCGATCGATCTTCGCGGCAAGCACGCGCTCGTCATGGGCGTCGCCAACCACCGCAGCCTGTCGTGGTCCATCGCGCAGTGCCTCGCGCAGGCCGGCGCGCGGCTGTGCCTCACCTACGCCAGCGAGCGGCTCAAGCCCGCGGTCGAGGAGCTGGCGGCCACGCTGCCGCACGCGTTCACGACCGAGTGCGACGTCACCAAGGACTACGAGATCGACGAGGTCGCGCAGAAGATCGCCGGCCGCTGGGGCTCGCTCGAGATGCTGGTGCACGGCATCGCGTTCGCGCGCAAGGAGGACCTCGAGGGCAGCTTCGTCAAGACGCCGCGCGAGGGCTTCCAGCTGGCGCTGGACGTGAGCGCGTATTCGTTCATCAACGTCACGAACCGCATGCTGCCGCTGATGGAGAAGAACGGCGCCAGCGTGATCACGCTCTCGTACCTCGCCGCCACGCGCGCGATTCCCAACTACAACGTCATGGGCAGCGCCAAGGCCGTGCTCGAGCAGGCCACGCGCCAGATGGCCTACGAACTGGGCGCGAAGCGCATCCGCGTCAACGCGCTCTCCGCCGGACCCGTGAGCACGCTCGCCGCGCGCGGCATCCACGGCTTCACCGAGATGCTGAAGGAACACTCCG
>CAIXRL010000671.1 GCA_903921835.1 Candidatus Eiseniibacteriota bacterium
CAGGTCACCGGCAGCGCGAACCTGGTCGCGCCGGGGAACCGTCGGGGTCGGTGACCCGAAGCATGGGGCGCTGCAATGGCCGGTGCCCCGGGTCAGGTTTCCGGCAATGAGAAGCATATCATCCCACGGACCGGGCGGGTCAATACAGCCTCCCGGCGAAACACGCCGCGGAAGGCGGCGCGCAGACCGCTTCGCTTGCGCACCGCGCGCCGCAGCGCCGTCAGGCCGGGCGCCTGGGTCCGCCCAGCAGCTTCTCGCGCCCGACGAACAGCAACAGCAGGGTCAGGACCGCGAACGGCAGCACGGACAGCAGGTCCGCGTGCGGCCCGCCGTAGAACGGGTTGGCCGTCTCGGCCCAGTGCTGCAGCGCCCCGTCGGTCTTCTCCATCACGCCCGCGAGGAACGCGATGCCGATGCCGGCAATGGCGCCGCCCGCGATGTAGCCGCTGGCCATGAGCACGCCGGGGCTCTTGTCGCCCTCGGCCACGTGCTGGTCCTCGGTGAGCTCGCGGTGCGCCATCTCCCTGCGCCGCGCGCGGTCCACGAACCAGCGCACCGCGCCGCCGACCAGGATCGGCGAGCTGGACGAGAGCGGCAGGTAGACGCCGACGGCGAACGCCAGCGACGGGATGCCCGAGAGCTCGAGCACGACCGCGATCATCACGCCGAACAGCACGAGCCCCCACGGCAGGTGCCGGTCCAGGATGCCGCGGATGATGTAGCTCATCAGCGTCGCCTTGGGCGCGTCGAACTTGTGCACCGTGGTGCCGTCGGGGCGCCTGTTGAACTGGCCGTTGATGCCCGGGTCCACGAGCCACACGGCGCGGCCCGCGCCATCGACCAGGTAGCGGCCCGCTGGCCCGCCGACGTCGTCGCGCTTCTGCCACACGCGGTACTCGTGCGTGTCGCCCGCCGATTGCGCGCCGCGCAGGTGGTCGTGCCGCGCGTCCAGCGACGCCGGGTCCACCGCGAGCCCCGCGGGCGCCACCTGCGCGATGGGCACGTACACGGTGGCGGCCTCGTTCAGCTTGAGCAGGATGGGCCCCAGCACGACCGCCGAGAGCAGCGCGCCGATCAGGATGGCGATCTGCTGGAAGCGCGGCGTGGCGCCCACGAGGTAACCGGTCTTCAGGTCCTGCGAGGTCGAGCCGCCGTTGGAGGCGGCGATGCAGACGATGCCGCCCACCGAGAGCGCGGTCACGTACCACGTCGCGCCGGTCCAGCCGATGAGCAGGAAGATCAGGCAGGTCAGCAGCAGCGTCGCCACGGTCATGCCCGAGATGGGATTGCTCGACGAGCCGATCTCGCCCGTCAGCCGGCTCGAGACGGTGACGAACAGGAATCCGAACACGACGATGAGCAGCGCGCCGAGGATGTTCATGTGCAGCGAAGGCGACAGCAGGATCGCCAGTACCAGCAGTGCGATGCCGCCGAAGACGAACTTCGCGCCCAGGTCGCGGTCGATGCGGCTCACGGGGCCGGCCGCCTTCGCCCCGCCGACGTCCTTGAGTCCCTCGCGCAGGCCGTGCCAGATCATGGGCAACGAGCGGGCGAGGCTGATGATGCCGCCCGCGGCCACCGCGCCCGCGCCGATGTACAGCACGTAGGCGCCGCGGATCTGGTTGGGGCTCATCTCGGAGATCGGGATGGTGCCCGGCGCGAGCGGGCCGTGAATGGCGCTGCCGAAGAACTTGATCATCGGGATCAGCACGAGGTACGCGAGCACGCCGCCCGCGCACATCACCGCGGAGATCTTCGGCCCGATGATGTAGCCCACCCCGAGCAGCTCCGGCGAGATCTCGGCCGACACCGAGCCCGCCTCGAACGGCTTCGCGAAGACCTTCTCGGGCGTGTCCTTCCACGCGCGCAGCGCGGACATGGCGGTCTTGTACACCAGGCCGATGCCGAAGCCCGCGAAGATGGTCCGCGCGCTGATGCCCTGCGAGCCCGACGCAGCCGCCTCGGCCTTGGCCTCGGGCGAGGAGGCGGCGACCGACTCCACGGACGCGCCGGCCTTGAGCACCTCGGCGCACGCGGTGCCCTCGGGGTACTTGAGCACGCCATGCTGCTGCACGATCAGCGCGCGGCGCAGCGGGATCATCATCAGGATGCCGAGCAGCCCGCCCAGCGTGGCCACCAGCGCCACGCGCGTGAGCTCGAGGTCGAAGCCCAGGATCATGATCGCGGGCATGGTCACACCCACGCCGAACGCAATGGACTCGCCCGCCGAGCCCGCGGTCTGCGCGATGTTGTTCTCCAGGATGGTGGCGTCCTTCACCTTGAAGATGCCGAGCACCTTGAACAACGTCATCGAGATGACCGCGACGGGAATCGACGCGCTCACGGTCAGGCCCACCTTGAGCACCAGGTAGAGCGACGAGGCGCCAAAGACCATGCCGAGCAGCGCGCC
>CAIXRL010000672.1 GCA_903921835.1 Candidatus Eiseniibacteriota bacterium
CGCCGCCCGCCGCGCCGATGCCGCAGCGCACCACGCCGAGCGACGTCGTCCTGCGGCCCGTGTACGGCCCCGCCGACCTGCCGCGCGACCTGGCGCGGCGCACGCCGCCGCCGGGCGAGCCGCCCTACACGCGCGGCATCCATCCCGGCATGTATCGCTCGCGGCCGTGGACCATGCGCCAGTACGCCGGGTTCGGCAGCGCGCGGCAGACCAACGAGCGCTTCCGCTTCCTGCTGGAGCAGGGGCAGACCGGCCTCTCGGTCGCGTTCGACCTGCCGACGCAGATGGGCTACGACAGCGACCACGCGCTGGCGCGCGGCGAGGTGGGAAGGGTCGGCGTCGCCATCTCCTGCCTCGCGGACATGGAGGAGTTGCTCGACCGGCTGCCGCTCGAGCGCGTCACCACCTCCATGACCATCAACGCCACGGCGCCGCTGCTGCTGGCGTTCTACGTGGCGGTCGCGGACGCGCGCGGCGTGCCCCGCGGCTCGCTCGGCGGCACGGTGCAGAACGACGTGCTCAAGGAGTACATCGCGCGCGGCACCTACATCTACCCGCCCGGACCTTCGCTGCGCCTCATCACCGACGTGTTCGAGTTCACCGCGCTCGAGGTGCCGCAGTGGAACAGCATCTCGGTGAGCGGCTACCACATGCGCGAAGCCGGCGCGACGGCGGTGCAGGAGCTGGCGTTCACGCTCGCCGACGGGCTCACCTACCTGGAGGCGGCGCGCGGGCGCGGCCTCGACCTGGTGCGCATCGCGCGGCGCATGTCGTTCTTCTTCAACGCGCACAACCACCTCTTCGAGGAGGTGGCCAAGTTCCGCGCCGCGCGCAAGCTGTGGGCGGACCTGCTGCTCGAGCGCTTCGGCATCACCGACCCCGAGGCGCGCAAGCTGCGCTTCCACACCCAGACCGCGGGCTCCACGCTGACCGCGCAGCAGCCGGTGAACAACGTCGTGCGCGTCACCATGCAGGCGCTGTCCGCCGTGCTGGGCGGCACGCAGTCGCTGCACACGAACAGCTTCGACGAGGCGCTCGGCCTGCCCTCGAGCGAGTCGGCGCTGCTGGCCCTGCGCACGCAGCAGGTGCTCGCCTTCGAGAGCGGCGTGACCGACGTGGTCGACCCGCTCGCGGGTTCGTACTTCGTCGAGGCGCTCACCGCCGACCTCGAGGCGCGCGCGCGCGGCCTGATCGGGCACGTGGACCGCATGGGCGGCATGCTGCCGGCCATCGCCGAGGGCTGGGTGCAGGAGCAGATCCACCTCGCCGCCTACCAGTGGCAGCGCGACGTGGAGAGCCGCGAGCGCGTGGTCGTGGGCGTCAACCGCTTCACGGACGCCGCGCCCGTGCCGCCGCCGCCGTTCGCGCACGACCCCGGCGTCGAGCCGGTGCGCGCCGAGTTCCTGCGCGACTGGCGCGCCTCGCGCGCGGCCGCGCCCTGCGACGCCGCAATGGCGGCCGTGACGCGCGCCGCGCGCGGCGCCGACAACCTCGTCCCGCCGATCCTCGCCGCGGTCGTGGCGCGCGCCACGCTGGGCGAGGTGTGCGACGCGCTGCGCGGCGTGTTTGGCGTACACCGTCCGGGAGACCACCCATGAGGGACGGCACCGCACCGGGTCCGCTGGCTCTCGGGCACGTGGCCATCGCCACCCGCGAGGCCGACGCGCTTGCGGACACTTTCGTACGCACGCTGGGAGCCCGCCGCGGCGCCGAGGAAATCCTCGACGGTGGCACATTGCGCGTGGTGTTCGTGCACATGGGACCGGTCACGTTCGAGCTGCTCGAGCCGCATGCGGAAGACCACACCGTGGCGAAGTTCATCGCATCGCGCGGCCCGGGCCTGCACCACGTCAGCCTGGAGGTCGCCGACCTCGACGCGCAGCTCGCCACCGCGAAGGCGGCGGGCGCGCGGCTCGTGGACGAGCACGGCCGCCCCGGCGCGCACGGCAGCACGGTGGCGTTCCTGCACCCGAAGAGCTTCGGCGGCGTGCTGGTGGAGTTGTGCCAGGGGGCGAAGGACGACTCCGACAACGAAGGCTGAATGACATTCAGCGATTCTGCCTCAGGCGACGAGCAGGTGCCGCCGCCGGGCTTCTCCCCCGTACAAGAGGAAGGAAGACATGCATGCCATGCGCATTGTCGCCATGCTGTCGCTGGGCGTGGGGGCTTATGGACTGTGGAAAGGTCTCTTCGTCATGTCGGGTGAGTGGACCCAGACGAGGGTCGGTGCGGGGATTGCCGCGCCGGTCGTGCTCATCGGCGGAGGTATCTTCCTGTTTCTCTACTTGAGAGGAAGGAAGGCATGAACGCCAGGACCGAAGGGCTCGCGTCTTCAATTCGGAATCACTGAACGTCATTTCGTGCAGATGCTGGCGAAGCGGGCGCGCCCTCTCGCGGCCGCGCCGGCCGAGCGCGTGCTCGGCAGGGAGCGCGTGCAGCGACGCCGGGAGATCGCACAGCGGAAACGCGCGAAGGCGAGGCTCGCGGCGCAGGCGAGCGCGGAGCGACAGCGCGCGCGGGACGCGGTCGCAACTGAGGAAGCCGCGGCGCGAGCGAAGGTGCGGGACGCCGCGAAGCAGGCTCGCCATGACGACGTCCACGCCGCGCCGCGCGGCCTCGGCTCCGGCGCGGCCGAGGCGCGCCGGGGCGCGGAAGTCGCCGATGCGATGCCGGACGACGCATCGCGGAAGGCGTGCCTGAGGGCGGCGCTGGCCGAACTCACGCGCCCGCTCATCCAGCGCGGCGCGCGCATGGCGAGGTGCACGGCGTGAGGGCGCGGGAGCCGCGTTTCGAACACCGCGCGCACGCGTGGTCTCGGCCGGGAGCGGCGATGATACCGAATCGCGGGAAGGTCATTCAGCCCGGAGTATTCATGAAC
>CAIXRL010000673.1 GCA_903921835.1 Candidatus Eiseniibacteriota bacterium
ATGCCATTGAGGATCCCGGGGTGGAACGTGAGCCCGAAGCGGTGCTGGCCCTGAGCGTCGGCGTTGCCCGCGAGGAACGCGTAGTCCACCCACACGCCGTTGGCGCCCGCGCCCAGGCCGAAGCTCGGACCTCCGAGCGGCTCGCCGCTCCCGGCGCTCAGCTCCATGCGGTAGCCCGCGCGCAGCGCGACGTGATTCTGCCAGCGCCACTCGCCGCCGATGCGGACATCGTTGTAGTAGGCGTAGGGGAAGTTGGCGTCGAGCGCCAGGCGCAACCCGTGCGCCGCGTCGCTCCACGCCACGCCGATACCGTAGACTGCGGGCAGGTCGAAGCGGCCCGAGGAGGGGTACGACATCGAGCCGCCCACGTTGCGCGCCGCGATGCCGAGGCCGAACGGACCCGTGCGCGCCTGCAGTCCGACGTCGAAGGCGAGCCCGCTGCCTTTCGAGTCGCCGAGGTTGTCGCTCAACCAGCGCCCGCCCAGCCCCGCGGTCACCGCGTTGCCAAAGGGATGCGCGACCTGCACGCCGAACGCCATGCTCGAGACGTTGAACGCTCCCGTGGAGATATTGGAGACGTCGCGACCGTCGAAGCCGCCCTCGCCCTGGTAGAGGACGCTCGCGCCCCAGCGCGTGGCGCCGCTGCCGAAGCGGCCGCCGGCGGCGACAAGGTCCTGCGCCGATGGCTCTGCAAGCGTCGCGTGCGAGAGCGCGAACTGCGTGGCGTTCAGTCGCGCGAGGGCGGCCGGGTTCCATGCCGCGGCATGGACGTCGTCACCCGCCCCCAGCACGGCACCGCCCATGGACAGCACCGACGCACCCGTACCCACCGAGAGGAAGTTGCCGGCAGTCGTGCCCAGGTTGTCGATCCCGGCGCGGGCGGAACCCACGGCCAGGACGATCGCGAGGCAGGTGAGGCGGATGCGGTGCATGGTGCGTTCTCCGAAACAACGTGCGTGCGGGGGTCCCACCAGAGAGCCCTGGGCCGCTGGGGCTGAGCAGCCACCGTGCCGCGCACCGCGCGCATCCGGCGCCCGCCTGCAAATGCGTGCGGGCGCGCCCGGTGCGGCCCGCAAGCCGGGCGGAGCCGCAGGCAGTCGCGGGGCCGCGCGTCGGATTACGCAATGGCGCGGCCTCGCGCCGCCGCGAAATGCGCGGCCGCAGGGAGCTGCGCGGTGGCTCGCATTTGCCGCGCGACCAGGCGCGAAGCGGGGCGGCGAGAGTGCGGCGCGGCGGCGAAAACGCGGCGCGACGGCGCGCGGACACGATGGCAATGCCCGCGAGTGTTGGCCCGGAGCGCGCGACGCGTGGCCGCGAGCAAACCCGCACGCAAGCGCCGGCCCGGAGCGCGCGACGCGTGGCCACAGCGCCCGTGCCCGCCGCGGTGGATCGCGACGGTCGCCGCGAGGATGCGCGCAGTGCGGGATGGCCGCGACGGGCGCGATCACGAAAGGCGCGGCGAGGCGGACACGCGTCTTGCCGGGGCGCCGCTCCCGCTCACGACGCTCGCCGCGAGGCGGAGTCGTGCCGGGCCGCCGCCACGCGCACCAACAGGCGCGCCCGGCGCTGGATGACGTGCCGGGCGCTGGAGGGGCCTGCGAAAGCGATCAGCGGCGCACGAGCCGCACGACCTGCTGCGTACTGCCCAGCGTGAGCAGTGCGCGATACACGCCGGGGGCGTACAGACGTCCGGCGTCGTTGCGGCCGTTCCACTTCATCGTGTTGGTTTGGCCGGGGGTGAGGCCATGCAGCGGAATCGAGCAGATGCGCTCACCCGCCGAGTTCACGATGTCGATGCGGCCGTCCACGGGGCCACTCACCGGCACATCGACGCTCAGCGTCACCGCCTCGCCAAGCGGGCTCGGGTTCGGATAGACAGGCTGCAGCTGGACGGCGGCGATGACGGGTTGGAGCGTCGCGGGAGCGTGCAGGGTGAGCCGGACTGCCGCGCTGTGTGCGCTCTCGTTGCTGCTGGCGTCCACGGCGCTCACCGCGTACCAGAGCGAACTGCTGTCGGGCGCGCTCCTGTCCACGAGCTCAGCCGAGGCCACGAGCGACGTGTCCACGCGCGTGAACGCGCCGCCGGCGCTCGTGGCGCGATAGACGTGATAGCCCGCGAGGTCGGGCTCCGTGCCGGCCGTCCAGGTCAGATGAATCCCAGCGGTCTCCTTCGCCGCGGCCAGCCCGCTCGGCGGCGCAGGCGGCGTGGCATCCAGGCGGAACGCCGCGCTGTGCGCGCTCTCGTTGCTGCTGGCGTCCACGGCGCTCACGGCGTACCAGAGCACGGAACTGTCGGGCGCGCTGGCGTCCACGTAGCTGGGAGTGACCAGCAGCGACGTGTCCACGCGCGTGAACGCACCGCCCGCGCTCGTGGCGCGGTAAACGTGATAGCCCGCGAGGTCGGGCTCCGTGCCGGCCATCCAGGTCAGGTGGACGCCGCCGGTCTCCTTCGCCGCGGCCAGCCCGCTCGGCGCCGCGGGCGGCGCGGCATCCAGCACGAACGGCACGACCAGCAGGTCGTTGGACAGCGCGGACCAGTTGTACGCCTCGTCGGCGACGCGGGCGGCGAAGTGCAGGGCCACGGAACGATCGAGGGCGGAAACCGTGCAACCCTGCGGAACGCCCGGCGCAGCGGGCGCGGGAACACCGCTCGTGACGAGCGTAGCCTCGGAGAAGTTCGCGGGGGTGATGAGCGCGGTGGACCAGCGCACCTCGTAGCGCGCCGCGGTGCCGGTGAGGCTGTCATCGCCGGTCGCGGTCCACGTCAGCGACACGGTGCCCGCCCCGGTCGCGCTCACCGCAAGGGCGAGCGGCGCGGGACGAACATCGTCGCTCGCGGCCGGCGTCGTGAACTGGAGAACGTTGGAGATTCCGGACCAGTTGCCCGCATCGTCCACGGTCTTGACCACACACCAGTACGGGGTCGAGGGCAGGAGTCCCGTGAGGATCATGGTCTGGGACGAACTCGCGACCAGCGGCGCGGGCGCGCCCGTGAGCGCGGTCGCTGCGGCGAAGGTCGACGCGTCGATCGCCGAGGTCGAGAGCCGCACGTCGTAGCGCGTCGCCGTGCCCGCCTGGCCGTCGTCACCGGGCGCGCTCCACAGGATGGTCGCACTGGTCGGGGTCAGCGCCGCATGCGCGACGCGCGACGCCGGGAGCGCGGCAAGCGCGAGCGACGTGAGCGCGACGACCCCTGCGATACGACGGAGCATGCCGGTTCTCTCTCCCGCGTCCGCTTGAAGCGCGCGGATGCTGCCGAGGGACTGGTCGAGTTGGGAGCGCGCCGAACGAGCGGCGCGCTCCCGTGACCATGGAGGCGCAAAGGCCCACACACGGCCGCGGCTGGAATCAGCAGCTTGTGTGCCCGGCCGTGGGTCGGCGCACACCCGCGCCGGTCGGATCGCGCAAGTGCCGGCGGCGAAACTCGATGGCGCCCGCGACCGGGGCCTGCTCCCGCCCCGCGCGCACCCGCCACGGTGCGCACAGCGGGCACTCCGCAACGCCATGGGCACGCGCAACGCCGCGTTTCGCGAGCGCCGCCTGGCGGGCGGCGGGCGACGCCCGCGGGCACCGGCGAACGTCGCGGGCACCGGCGCGAACGGACGGTCGCGCGAGCGCGCAGCGTGCAGGCGAAATCCAGCGTGCGCACGTCGCGGCTCGCGGCATCGTTCACGTCGCGATGCGTCTGCCCTCTTCCGCGACCCGCACGCAGCGCCCCCAGGAGGAGCGCGAGGGCGATCCATGGGCGGAGTGCACACCTGGCGCCCCTATCGCAGCAGGATCACCTTGCGCAAGCGCACCACGCCTTCGACTTCCAGCCGGTAGAAGTAGACGCCGTCCGCAAGCCGGCCCGCATCCAACACCGCGACGTGATAGCCCGGCTCCTGAACTCCCTGCGCGAGCGTCGCGACGCGTTCGCCCCGCACCGAATACACGACGAGCGAGACCACGGCGCGCTTCGGCAGCGCGTAGCGGATGCTCGTCGAAATCACGAATGGGTTCGGGGTGTTCTGTGCCAGCTCGACCGCCGGCGGCAGACTGACGTTCGGTGACCTGAGCACGATTGCCAGCGCCGCCGAGCGTGCGCTCTCGTTTCCGACCAGGTCCACGGCGCTCACCGCGTACCAGAGTCTGGAAACCCCTGCGGGCAGGTCGGTGTCCACGAACGCAGTGTCGTGAACGAGTCCGCCGCCCAGGCTCGACCACGCGGCGGCCGGGTCGAGGGTGCGCCAGACGTGATAGCCGGCGAGGCCGGGTTCGGCGCCCGGCGTCCAGTGCAGCGGAAGGCCGCCGCCGGACGGCATTCCAGCGGCGAGGCCCGAGGGTGCGGCGGGCGGCGCGGCGGCGAGCGGATAGTCCCAGCGCACCACGTTGGAGAGCGCCGACCAGTTGCCTGCGAGATCCGCGGATCGGATCGCGAACCAGTACGAATGCCCCGGGCTGAACCCGCGCACCACGGCGTGCTCGACCGTTCCGGGCGCTCCCGGCGCCTGGGACGGAATCACCACGGCGCTGTCGAAGTTGGCGGAGGTGATCGGCGCGGTGGCGAAGCGGACGTCGTAACGCGAAACCGCGCCCTCTCCGGGGTCGGAGGGCGCGGTCCACTTGAGCACCAGCGAGTCAGAAACCTGGGCCCGCGCGAGCGCGGGAGCGAGCACGAGGAAGAAGCCCAGCAGGACGATGATTCGCACGCCCTCCCTGGGTGCCCACGAGCGCGACCGTGGCGTTCTTCCGCGGGTGCGCTCGAATGTCATCCGTTGCTACCTGCCATGCCACCTCCGTGACGGAAGCACCGCGGCGCTCGAGAAGTTCATCCACACGAGCCCCAGCGTGAGGTTCGTGATGGCGGCGGGAGGCGTCGTGTCCGGAGTCGTGACCGACGGCACGTTCGAGATCGCCGAAACGTTGCCGACGTCGTCCGCGGCCTTGATCGCGAACCAGTAGGTCACCTGACGCGAGAGGCCACGCACGGTGACGGTCTGGAGTACGCCGGGTGCCGCCGGCGCGGGCTCCCCTGTCAGCGAAGTGGCGCTGGCGAAGTTCGCCGCGGTGATCGCCGACGTGGACATGCGCAGGTCGTAGCTCGTCGCCGTGCCGGTGAGGCTGTCATCGCCGACAGCAGCCCACTGCACCGTCACGGTGGAGTCCGTCTGCGCTGTGATGGTCATCGCGATGGCCGCGGGTCGGATCAGATCGGGCGCCGCCGCGGTGGTCTTCGACGCAACGTTCGAGATTCCCGCCCAGTTGGGAACCTCGTCCGCGGTCTTCAGGGCGAACCAGTACGTCGTTCCAGGCGAGAGGCCGGTGACGACCACGCTCTGCGTCGAACCGGGCGTCGAGGGCGCCGGAACGCCCGTCGTCCAGCGCGTCGCCGAGGCGAAGTTCGCCGCCGTGATCAGGGATGTCGAATAGCGGATGTCGAACTGCGAAGCCGTGCCGCTCAAGCTGTCGTCCCCGGGCGTCGTCCATGACACGGTGACGCTGTTCCACGCCTGCTGCGCGTGCGCATCGGTCGCGAGCGAACCCGAAGCAAGAACCAGGAATGCCAAAACACC
This sequence comes from Candidatus Eiseniibacteriota bacterium, assembly GCA_903921835.1. Classification (GTDB taxonomy): domain Bacteria; phylum Eisenbacteria; class RBG-16-71-46; order RBG-16-71-46; family RBG-16-71-46; genus CAIXRL01. Next base: position 5,556 of record CAIXRL010000673.1, read on the forward strand.
ACACCAACGCTTCATGAACGTTGCCTCCACCCCGCCACCGCTCCTGTCGAAGCGTGCGGCCAGTCGCGCGAGCAATCACAAGGTGCAGAGTGCGATCAGCCGAGGTACCAGCCTCGTCCCGATGAGCCCCTCCGGGGCCGGCGAGTCGCAGCCACTGCGACGCCGGAACCGCCTGAGCCTCAGCACGAAACGTGCCCTCGACCGTATGTGCAGCACTTCCTGCCGTCCCGATCTCGCAAGTGAAGGCGCGATACAAGCGTGCGCCGAACACCGCCTGGACCAGGCCGGTTGCCGTGGGGAATGGCTCAAAGAAGCCGCTCGCGAGCTGCAATGCAACGCGGCTTCATGCAACGCCAGGGCGACCTTCCCTGTCGCACTACCTGGACCCGCAGAAGGAGCTCCTGGAGAGGGAAACCCCCGTCCGTGGGGCGCTTGGCTGCCGGAGAGCAACCAGACGTTACGGCACGATGCCAGACGGCCCGGGGTTCGTCCAGCACAAACTCCGGTGCGGACGTGGATTTCATTTCCGCCGTCGAGTGCTACCCGAACGGACAGCCCACAGCACCGGCATTGCGTACTGCGCCGGTCACCACTCCGGGTATCAGCGTACCGTCAGGGTCACCGTTGACGCGGGCCCAAATCAGTCCCTATGCTCATGCCGTGTCTGCTTCGGATCATCCGCTTCGGATCAACGAGCCCCTTGCGATCGCGCACGATGCGCGTCGTCCCCGATCCCGGGCCGGAACACCGCCTCCCGGCACCCTGTGACCCCAAAGCGCGTTCAGGACGGCACTTCCCGTTCCGGCGGCCGCGCGGTACGAGGACGAGCATCGCCACCAGCCTGAATCCCGTCCCGCTCGACCGGGACGCGGTCCTGCGCCGGGCCGTCGACATGGGCGCTTCCGACCTGCTCGTCACCGCGGGGCATCCCGTCATGGTGCAGCTCGCGGGCGTCCTCGGACCCCTCCCCGATTGCCCGGTGCTCACTCCCGTGGATTCGAGGCGGCTGGCGGAGAGCTTCCTCACGCCCGTGCTGCACGAGCGCTTCACGCGCGACCTGGAGCTCGACACGCGCCACTTCCTGCCCGGAGTTGCGCACTTCCGCGTCAACCTGTTCATCCAGCGCGGCCACTGGGGCGCGGCCGTGCGCATCGTGCCGTTGCGGATCCCGCTGCCCGCCGAGATCGGGCTCGCGGAGCACGTCGCGCGCAAGCTGCTCGCGATCTCGCGCGGTCTCGTGCTGGTCACCGGCCCCACGGGCTCGGGCAAGTCCACCACCATCGCCTCGCTCATCGAACAGCTCAACCAGCACGGTCCCAGTCGGCACATCGTCACCATCGAGGATCCGATCGAGTTCGTGTTCGAGCCCCGTACGGCCGTGATCGAGCAGCGCGAAGTGGGCGTGGACACCAAGACCTACGCCCGCGGCCTGCGCGGCGCGCTGCGGCAGATGCCGCACGTCATCTTCGTCGGCGAGATGCGCGACCTCTCCAGCATGAGCATGGCGCTCTCCGCGGCCGAGACCGGCAACCTGGTCATCTCGACCATGGCGACCCAGTCCGCGGCGCAGACGGTGACGCGCATCGTCGACTCGTTCCCACCGCACCAGCAGCCGCAGATCCGCTCGCAGCTCTCGCTGACGCTGCGCGCCGTGGTTTCGCAGCTCCTGCTGCCGCGGCTCGACGGGCACGGCCGCGTGGCCGCGCGCGAGATCCTGTTCGTGACGCAGGCCATCCAGAACCTGATCCGCGACGACAAGGTGCACCAGATCCCCAACGCGGTCGCCACCGGCCTCAAGGACGACATGCTCTCCATGGACGACGCGCTCGGCGAGCTGGTGGACCGCTCACTGGTGGACTTCGAGGTCGCCTACCCGAACTTCAACGACACCGAGAAGCGGGCCGCCGTGCAGCGCCGTGTATTCCGCACGGGCCAGGTCGAGGGCCACGCCTGATGGCGACCTCCTATCGCCTCTCGACGCGCCGCCTGGGCGAGATCCTGATCGAACGCGGCAGCCTCTCGAGCGAGCAGGTGCAGCATGCCCTGGGCTCGCGGCAGGACGCGCGCGAGCGCCTGGGCCAGACCGTGACGCGTCTGGGGCTCATGACCGAGGCGCAGATCGTCGAGGTGCTCGGCGAGCAGTTCTCGCTGCCCATCGCCGACGCCGAGCAACTCGCGAAGGCCGACCGCGAGGTCGTGAAGCTGATCCCGGAATCGCTCGCCCGCGAATCGCAGGCGCTGGCGCTCGCGCGCGACGGCGACACGCTCGAGGTGGCCGTCGGCGATCCGCTCAACGTGGTCTCGCTCGACCACCTGCGCGCGCTCACCGGCCTGCAGCTCAAGGTCTGGATCGGCCGGCCCTCCGAGGTGCGCGAAGCGATCGACGCTTTCTACGCCGACCTGCGCGCCACCGAGCACCTGGGCGAGATCCTCGACCGGGTGGCCGTCACTGCCGCCGCCGAGGACGGCGAGGAGATCGACCTCGCGGCGCTGCGCCAGCAGGTCGAGGACGCGCCCGTCGTGCGGCTCGTGAACCTGATGATCGCCGAGGCGATCGACCAGCGCGCGAGCGACATCCACGTCGAGCCCATGCGCGACCGCGTCATCGTGCGCTTCCGCATCGACGGCGTGCTGCACGAGGTGATGAAGCCGCCCAAGAACCTGCAGATGGCCATGATCTCGCGTATCAAGGTGCTCGCCGACCTCGACATCGCGGTGCGGCTGCTGCCGCAGGACGGCCGGCTCACCGTGCACCTGGCCGACCGCGAGGTGGACCTGCGCGTCTCCACGCTGCCCACGGCGCAGGGCGAGAAGGTCGTGATGCGCCTGTTCGACAAGGGCGCGTTCGAGCGCAGGATCGCCAACCTGGGGCTCGAGGGCGAAACGCTGGAGGCGTTCCGGCGCATCATCCGCCAGCCCTACGGCATGATCCTCATCTCGGGCCCCACCGGGAGCGGCAAGACGACCACGCTGTACTCGGCGCTGCAGGACATCCGCAGCGTCCACCGCAACCTGGTGACGGTCGAGGACCCGATCGAGTACCACATCGACGCGGTCAGCCAGGTGCACGCGAACGCCAAGGTCGGCCTGACCTTCGCCCGCGCGCTGCGCTCCATCCTGCGCCAGGATCCCGACGTCATCATGATCGGCGAGATCCGCGACACCGAGACCGCCGACATCGCGGTCAAGAGCGCGCTCACGGGCCACCTCGTGTTCTCCACCGTGCACGCCAACGACGCGCCCGGTACACTCACGCGGCTCATCGACATGGGCCTCCCGCGCTACCTGGTGGGATCTGCCATGTCGATGGTGATGGCACAGCGCCTGGTGCGTCGCATCTGCGAGCGCTGCAGGGAGGCCTACACACCCGAGCCCGAGCAGCTCGCCTCGCTCGGGGAGGACGCCGAGCTGCTGCGCGGCCGGCCGCTCATGCGCGGGCGCGGCTGCATGCACTGCAAGCAGACCGGCTACTCGGGACGCACCGCGTTGTTCGAGGTGCTGGAGATGAACCGCAACATCCGCCGCATGGTCCTGGACGGCCTGAACGAGGACGAGATCCGCAGGCGCGCGCTCGCCTCGGGCTTCCTGACGCTGCGCAAGGCCGGCATCCGCAAGATCCTCGATGGCGCGACGACCATCGAGGAAGTGCGCAACGCCACGCTCGGGGACTCCGACTGATGCCCAACTTCTACTACCGCGCCCGCGACGCCAGCGGCCGGGCCCACGAGGGCATCGAGGTCGCACAGAGCGAGGACGAGGTCCTGCGCGTGCTGGCCGGACTGCAGCTCACCCCCGTCTACATCGAGTCGCGCGCGGGCTCGACGGGCACGGCGACGCCGAGCGACTCGCTGGGACGCTTCGGCGTCTTCGCACTCGACGCGTTCCGGCGCTGGCGCCATGGCGTGGAGCCCGGCTCGGTGGCGTTGTTCGCCCGGCAGCTCTCGACCATGATCTCGGCCGGCCTGCCGTTGGTGCGCTCGCTGCGCTCGATCGCACGCGATCACCACGACGCGCACCTCGCCGTGATCCTCAACCAGGTCGGCGACGACGTGCAGAAGGGCGACTCGCTCGGCAACGCGCTGGGGCGTCACCCGCACGTGTTCGACGACGTGTTCGTGAGCCTGGTGCAGACCGGCGAGGCCAGCGGCACGCTCGACGTGGTCATGGACCACACGGCGGCCTACATGGAGCGCGGCGAGGCGCTCCGGCTCAAGGTCGAGGCGGCGCTGCGCTATCCGGTGTTCGTTCTCAGCTTCGCCGTGATGGTCTTCCTGGCAATGCTGTTCAAGATCGTCCCCATGTTTTCGGCCATCTACGCCCGCTTCCGCGTCCAGCTGCCCCTGCCCACCCGCCTCCTGCTCTGGGTCAGCCAGGAGGCGGTCCGGTATGCCCCCATCTGGCTGGTGGCGGCCCTCCTGGCGTGGATGGCGGCGGCCAATTGGGCCCGGACCGAGCGCGGGCATTTCATGATCGACCGGGCCAAGCTCAACTTCCCCCTCTTTGGCCCGCTGGTCCGCATGTATGCTATTACCAAGTTCGCCCGGACGCTCGGCATCCTGACCGCGAGCGGCACCCAGATCCTGGGGGCCCTCAAGGTCATGCGGCCGGTGCCAGGGAACAAGGTGTTGGAACGGGGCATCGACGATGTTCGCGCGCAGGTCGAGGTCGGCATCTCGCTCTCGCGTGCCATGGCCGATACCGGCGTGTTCCCCGAGATGCTCATACAGATGACGGCGACGGGCGAGGAAACCGGCAAGCTCGACCACATGCTGATGCGCACTGCGGATTTCTACGAGCAGCGCGTCACGGCGAAGGTCGATGGTTTGTCCTCGCTCATCGAGCCCATTGCCATCGTGGTGCTCGGGGCGGTCATTGGCGTGATGCTGGTGGCGCTGTACCTGCCGATCTTCAGTCTCGGCCAGGCGATGCGGTCCGGAATGACGGGTCACTAAGAGAATCTCCCGGTCGAACCTGGGGGCGTTGCGGATGGCGCGCCCGGGAACGGCTTCTCTCTCCCCATGGAACTCGCAGGAGGATTCATCCGATGAAGAGATTCCGCAACGCCCAGGGCGGCTTCACGCTCATGGAACTCATGGTCGTGATCGTGATCGTGGCAATCCTCGCCGCGGTCGCCGTACCGCTGTACATCAACTACGTCAACGACGCGCGCGACACCGAGGCCAAGGGCGCGATCGGCGCGGTGATCACGGCGGAGCAGGCGTACCACCAGGCCAATGGCACGTACGCGGACTGCAACATGGTACCGAATCCGACCAGCGCGACCCAAGTGCTGAACTGTGACGTGTCGGATGCCCTTCGCAACTGGACCATCGCGGTGACGGGTTCGAGCCCAACCGCGTTCATTGTGACGGCCGACAGCAAGATCACCGGCTACACCAGCAAGGTCACATACAACTACCCCCCCGCGGCCGGTGTCGACCCCTGGACAGTCACCCACTAGGTGCGTGCGTCCGGCCATCGGGGACACCTCAACGACCGGCGCGGGCGGCCAGACATGGGCGAATCCGGGTTTTCGCTCATGGAAGCGATCGTCGCGACGGTGATCGCCGTGCTCGCGGTGGTCGCTCTCGCCTACACGTTCGGCTACGGGCGGGCGTTCATCAACGGCTTCGAAGTGCGCCGCGTCGCCGAAGGCGCGGCGCAGGCGTATATGGACAGCCTGGGCACGCTGCCGGTGACCTCCACGGGCCTCACGCTCGGTGCTCATCCGGCTGCACCGGATCCGTTCGTGTGCAACGGCAGGGCGCTGGGGACGATTTCCTGGCGGGTGTCGGCGCCATCGGACGTACCGCCCGGCGTGATCAACTCGCTGCACGAGGTGACGGTGACGGTGGCCTGGACGCAGGGAGGCATCAGCGATTCGGTCGCGTTCACGCGTGTGGTGGCGGCGCCATGAGGGCGCGAACGGCTGAACGCGGCATGACGCTCACCGAGGTCACGATCGTCTTCGTGCTGGCCTCGCTGGTCATGACCGGCCTGATCACGTTCTACCTCAACTCGCAGGCCGTGTGGATGGACGGATCGGCGCAGGCCATCTCGCAACGCGAGGCGACGCTGGTCATCGAGGCCATCAGCGCCCGTGCGCGGCGGGCCGACAGCACGATCGTCACTCCCGGCACGCCGTACGTGCAGGTCCACCTCCGCATGCCGGGCTCACCTCCCGAGTCGACCTACTCCTACTGGGTGGCCGGCGATCACCGGATGCACGAGGGATATCTCAGCGGCAGCCTGAACGTCGATCGGGGCCCGATGCTCATGTCCGAGGTCGAATGCTTTTCGGCCCACGCCGACCCCGCGCTGCTGCACATCGACTCGCTTCGCGTGAAGTCCGCGAGCGGATCACAGATCACGCTCGCCACCGCCGCGGCACTCCAGAACCGGGGCGCCCATTGACCGCGCGCGCCCGTCCGGAATCCGGCTTCCTGCTCATCGGCGTGATCATGTTCGTGCTCGCGCTGACCATCCTCGGCATGTCGCTCTACTCGCTTTCGAGCTACGAGGCCGACTTCCAGATGCGGTCGCGCGACTCGAACGAGGCATTCTACCGCGCGCAGGGCGGTCTCGAGGTCGTGCAGGCGCTGCTCGCGGCCACCCCGTACCGGCTGAGCAGTGCGGACAGCGCTAGGGCGTACCCGGGAGTCGAGTACGCGACGGCCTGGCAGGTCCGAAGCAACGGCACCGTGGATTCGAGCGCGCCATCAACTGGAACGACACGGTCACGGTGGTCGTGCGCACGCGGATCGGCGGCCAGGCGCACACGCTGCGGGCGAACTACCTGCCCCGGCCGCGCTACGAACTCTACCGGAGGCTCTTCACGATCTCGGGAACCGGCTCAGGGTACGTTCCCGCGGCCTTCAACGATGCTTTTCGGATCGGCACCTACAAAGTCATCGACCCCAGCAGCGCGGGCTGGCTCAACAACCCCGACACGACCTGGGCGACAAGGCTGTACTGGCCCTCGAAGCCGCCATTCGAGTTCAATGACGTCCCCGCCCCGGATGCGCAGGGCTTCTACGTTCAGCATCCAGGAGCGTCCCAGCCGCCTGGCGCGGGCGCCATCCCCCCCGGCATGACACTCGGCTCGGCGGGCAGCGGCGTCACGTACTACGAATCCACGAAGGGCGGGTACTACAGCTTCGACCCGGACTCCGCGCTCTCCAATACCCCCCCTTACATTCCCGGCGGGGGCACGATCAAGGTCGCGGGCACCGTCGTCTGGATGTTACGTCATGGCTTCGCGGCGGATGGCCTCGTGAGGTTCGTGCCCGCGGTCGCGGGAGATTCCGCCACGATCGTCCTCGTGGGATCTCCCAACCCGGCCCGCGACCCCATCGCGACCCCACAGGACATCGACATCGGCATCTACTTCCGCGGTGGCCTGGACGTGGATCCAATCGTCAACGTGATCCTCGTCAGCGACGGCACGATCGAACTCTCGCAGTGTTTCCACAACGAAACCGCCAGCGACAACGCCAGGCGGTTGTCGATCTACTGCAGCAGGCTGACGCTCATCGGTCCGAAGCAGCCAAGCAGCAGCGGACTCGACTACAGCCCCTCCATGGGGGCGGTCATCGACCGCCTGGAATCCAGCAGCGCTCTTCCTCGTGGCGTGGGCACCACGCCCGGCCTCTTCACGCTCCTGCCGGGTAGCTGGCGGGACCTCACGCCTTGAAGTAGTTTCCCCGCAATGAACGTGGGCCTCCGTGCCCGCCCCTGGGCGGGTCTCGACGTCGGTGAGTACAGCGTCAAGCTGCTCGCCCTGCAGCCGGGTGTGGGTGGCACGCGGCATTTCGTCTCCGAGGTGCCGCTCGTGCGGCCGGGTGGTGAGACGGCGCCGCCGCCCGACGTGATCGCGCGAGCGATCGGCGAGTGCTTCACGCTGGCCGGCCTCACGTCGCGCTCGTTCGCCGGCATCACGCTCGGGCTCTCGAGCGGCGACGTGATCGTCAAGCAGATCAGCCTGCCGCTGATGGACGAGGACGAGGTGGCCGGCGCGCTGCGGTTCGAGGCCCGCAAGCACCTGCCGTTCGACCCCGCCACGTGCGTGATCGACTACCAGCTACTGGGCCGCTACCCGTCCGAGAAGCGGCTGGATCTGCTGCTCGCCGCGGTGCCGCAGCACCGGATCGACCGCGCGCTCGCCCCGCTGCGGCTGCTGGGCATCGATGCCGACATCGTGGACGCCGCGCCGCTCGCGCTCACGAATGCGCTCAGCAAGGGTGCCGAACGCGACACCGAGGCGCGCGTGCTGCTCGACATCGGGCACGGCGGCTCGTGGCTCACGCTCTACCAGCGCGGCGCGCCGTTCTTCTCGCGCCGGCTCGACTTTGGCGGCGCCCGTGTCACGCAGGCGATCGCCACCGCGACGCGCGTCCCGCCCGAGGAAGCCGAGGAATGGAAGCTCGAGGCGGGCGCGGACGACACCAGCATGCGCGTCGCGCCGGACTCGCCCGAGATGCTGGCGGTGCGCGACGCGCTGCGATCGCTCGCAGAGGAGTTGCGTCGGTCGTTCTCGTACTACCGCACGCTGGGACCGCTGCCCGACCCGTTCTCGCTCTGGCTCGCGGGCAGCACCGCGCGCCTGCCCGGCATTGCAGGCCAGCTCGCCGAACTGCTCGACGTGCCCACGTTCGTGTTCGACCCGCTCGACGCGCTCGGCGCCGAGTTCCGCACCACTGCGCCGCCGGGAGGCCCGCAGTTCGCGCAGGCCTACGGCCTGGCGCTGAGGGCGGCGTGAACACGGTTTTCGCCATCAACTTCCGCCGCGAGGCCTTCCAGCGCGAGCAGGCGAAGACGCGCCGGCGCGCCGCGGTGCTCGGGCTGTGGGTGCTCTACTTCGGCGCGCTCGGCGTCGTCCTGGGCCTGTACGGTCTCAACACCTCTGCGCTGGGCCAGCGCGTGCGCATCGTCGAACGCCAGATCGAGCGGCTGCGCCAGCGCCCCGCGGGCGAGGCCTGGCGGCCCGGGCAGGCCGAGGCGAGCGCCATCGAGCAGCACCTCCGCGACCCGCGCCTGTGGTGCGACCGGCTCGCGCGCCTGCCGCTGGTGCTCCCGGCCAACGCGCGCGTGCTCTCGCTCGAACTGAACCCCGACAACGTCAGCGGCAACGCCGACGTGAAGCTGGTCATCACCGGCGAGTTGCGCGCGGGCGCGGGGCAGGATCGGGTGCAGCAGGTCATGGGATTCGTGAACCGGCTCTCGCGCGATTCGGTCTTCGCCGCCGGCTACCGCAACGTCCGGCTCGTGAGCACGCGTGCTCTCGCCGAGGGCTCGGGCGCCGAGTTCGTGGTGGAGTGCCGCTGATGGCCGCGCGCGCATCGGGCCTGCGTTCCTCGTGGCCGCTGCTGGCCGCTGCTTCGCTGTGCGCGCTCTTCATCGCCTTCCACGCTGCCGTCTTCCGCCCGCTCGCCGGGCGCTACCACGGCGCGCTCGAGCACGCAGCAGCCCTGGGCCTGATGGTGGATCCCTCGCACCCCACGACCCAGCTGCCCGTCTCGCCACGCCTGTTCGCGCTGCTCGCGGACAACTCGCTGCCCGCCGCCGAGGCCGAAGCACGCGGCCAGTCGGGTTCGCTCACCGCGGAAATGGTGCAGACGCTCTCGACGGCAGCGGCGCACCGCAGGCTCGAAACCGTGGTCGCGGAGCCGGGGCTGCTCACCCAGCAGTCCGGCACGGTCGAGCTGCGCGCACACCTGCGCCTGCGCGGCGGCTATGCCAGTTTCGTGGGTCTGCTCGACGACCTCGCGCGCGGCGGACGGCTGTGGACGGTCGAGCGGTTCACGATCAAACCGGCGACGGGCGCCACCGAGGACATCGAGGTGTGGATGGCGAGCTGCCTGCTCAAGCGCAACGGAGGGGCGCATTGAACCGCGACATCGGCGGCCTGCTGCGCCCGCTCGTGGCGCTCGCGCTGTTCGCGCTCGTCGCCGCGCAAACGGTCGTGGCCCTGCGCGCGAGCGGTGCCTGGAGCGGAAACGGCAATGGCGGCGGGAAGCCGTTCGCCGCCGCGCCGGCCGACCCGGTGGCGCCGGTCGAGGCCCTCATCGCGCGCGCCGAGCCCGCGCAGGCGGCGCTGTCCCGCGACCCGTTCCAGTTCGCCGCCGTGGCCGCGCCGGCCGCGCACGCCGGCGCCGTGGTGCGCAGGCCCGTGATTCCCCCGCCGCCCGCGCGCCCCGTCCTCACCGCGATCGTCTTCGACTCGGACCCGCGGGCGCTCGTCCGCTGGAAGGGCCACGACTGGACGGTGCGGCCCGGCGGGCTCTTCGACGAGTTCCAGGTGACCAGCATCACGCGCGACCAGGTGACGATGTCGCGCGGCAGCGAAACGATCGTCCTTCAACGCAAGCCGCAAGGAGACTGACCCGTGAACTTCAAGCGATTGGCCTGCATCGGCGGGATGGCCGCACTGCTGTTCACGGGTGCGGGCGCGCCGCCCGCGGATTCGCTCGTACCCGGGAGGCTCGTGAGCCTGGACGCGGACGACGCGAGCCTTCCGGCCGTGCTCAAGATCCTCGCCGAGAAGGGCGACCTCAACATCATCACCGGCCCCGGCGTGGCCTCGGGCAGGCTCACGATCCACATGAAGGACGTGCCGGTCGAGCAGGCCGTGAACCTGGTGGTGCGTGCCGCGGGGCTCGCCTACGAGCGCATCGGCAACTCGATCCTGGTCGCCGAGCAGAAGTCGCTGACGGCGGAGACCGGGCTGTCGGCTTACATCGTGAACCTGCGCTTCGCCGACGCCAGCGAGGTCAAGCAGTCGCTGCGCGGTCTCACCGACCAGATCGAGGTGGACCACGGCGGGAACCGGCTGATCATCGTCACCAGCCCCCGCATCATCTCCGAGATCGAGGAGGTCGTCGCCGAGATCGACAAGCCCGCGCGCCAGGTCATGATCGAGGCGCGCATCGTCGAGGTCTCCACGAACGACGCCAGGAAGCTCGGCGTGGATTGGGACCTGCTCAACCGCCAGGGCATGGTGTTCGTCGAGGGCACCTACCAGTCCGTCTCCGGGACGTTCACCGATCCCACCCAGATCGGGGCGCTGCAGACACCGGCGAACACGCCCGGGACCTACGACGTCTGGAACCTGCGCAACTTCACGCGCCTGCCGCAGACCTTCTCCGGCTTCCTCGACCTGATGATCCACAACGGCAGCGCGCGCGTCCTCGCCAGTCCGAAGCTCGCGACGCTGAACGGCAAGGAAGCGAGCATGCTGGTCGGCCAGCGCATCCCGTTCGTGGTCAGCGGAACCGTGTTCGCGGGCGGCGCGGCGTCCGCGACCCAGTCGGTGCAGAAGGAAGAGGTCGGCGTGAAGCTCGCCATCACGCCGCTCATCAACGCCGACGGCTGGATCACCACCACGATCCGCCCCGAGGTCAGTTCGGTGACGGGCTACAACGGCGCCAACAAGGACCTGCCGGTGATCTCGACGCGCCAGGCCTCCACCACCGTGCGCATGCGCGACAGCAGCTCGGTGATCATCGGCGGGCTGCTCAACACCGAGCAGACCACCGACGAGACGCGCCTTCCGATCCTGGGCGACATTCCGTGGCTCGGCGTGTTCTTCCGTCACACCTCGAAGACGGCGAAGAAGACCGACCTCGTGATCGAGGTGACGACGCACATCCTGCCCGAGCAGCCCTGATCGCGGAGGTGACGAACGTGCGCGGCGGGGCTCAGAAGCCTGCGCCGCGCACGTGGACCACCGCGGCGATCCAGCCGAGCCACTGCCCCACGGCCACCGTCAGCGCCACCGCCACGATCCCAAGGCCAGCCACCGAAAGTTGCGGCGTCCGGTGCCGATACCGGTACAGCCACCAGATGAGCAGGGGAATGACTGCGCCCTTGATGGCGACGAACACGAGCCAGTTCTGGCTCGCGACCCCGGACAGCAGCGGATTGCCCTCGCGGTTGCCGAAGCCGTGGATGCCCACGGCGGTCGCGAACAGGTCGCAGCTGTTGGCCACGATGGCGAGGAACAGCAGGATGCGCATGGCGGTCGCGACTCCGGTGAGGGACGTCTTCAGCGATGGCGCGATACTGGCAGAAGCCCGGGGCGGATTGCACGGTTTCTGGCACGGGCGGGAGACGGCGTGAGCCTCGACACCTTTATCGGCACCTCGGTCACACTCCTTGGACTCGTTCTCGGCAGCGCCGTCACGGCGCTCTCGTGGCGGCTCCCGCGCGGCGAGTCGTGGGTGCACGGGCGCTCGCGCTGCCCCGGCTGCGGCCACGTGCTGGGCGTGCTCGACCTGGTGCCAGTCCTCTCCTGGCTGGTGAGCCACGGCCGCTGCCGCCACTGCCACTCCACAGTGAGCTTCCGCTATCCGTTCACCGAGCTGTGGTGCGCCGCGTGGGCGTTTCTCGCCTGGCGCCACCTGGGACTGGCGCCGGCGCTCCCGTTCGTGCTGCTGTGGGGCACGCTGCTGGTGACGCTGGTGTGGATCGACTTCGACGTCCAGCTGCTTCCGGACGTGCTCACGGTCCCCGGCATCCTGCTCGCGGTGACGGCGGCGGTGCTGGGCCCGGGCATCCGGCACGCCATGTTCGGCATGATCACGG
>CAIXRL010000674.1 GCA_903921835.1 Candidatus Eiseniibacteriota bacterium
CCCTCGCGGCCGCGGCCGGCCCGGCGGCTGGGACATCCGGCGCGGGCGGTGCCGCGCCAGAAGGCGCGGGGGCGATCGTGACGGCGATCGCGACGACCGCCTCGAGGTGCCCCAGCACCTCCCCCACCTGCACGGTCTCGCCGATCTTGCGGCCCTGGCGCAACACGCCCGCGCCATCGGCCACGATCTCGACCGCCGCCTTGTCGGTCTCCAGCGTCGCGACGGGCTCGTCGATCCGCACTGCGGCGCCCTCGGGTTTCAGCCACTCGACCAGCGTCGCCTCGGAAATGGACTCCGCCAGGCGCGGCACCTTGATCTCCACGTTCATCGTTCTCCCTCCCGCGCGCCGCCTTCGGCGCCCGTGCGCACGGCCGATCGGGCGGGCTCCTCGCCAAGCGAACGCGCGATCAGCTGCTGTTCCTGCTGGTGGTGGATGGTGTAAAAGCCGGTCGCGGTCGAAGCCGCCTCGGGACGGGAAACGAGCGTCAGGCGCGCGGACGCGGGCAGCACGGCCTCGAGCCGGTGGCGCAGGTGGCGCCAGCCACCCATGTTCTCCGGCTCCTCCTGCACCCAGCGCACGTCGAGCGCGCCGGGATAGCGGGCGAGCACACCGGCGAGTTCGCGGTCCGGGAACGGGTAGAGCTGCTCGAGCCGCACGATCGCGATCTCGTCGCGGCGCATCGCCACACGCGCCTCGAGCAGCGTGTAGTGGAACCTGCCCGACACCACCAGCACGCGCCGCACGCGCGCCGGATCGGCGGCGCAGTCGTCGAGCACCGGCATGAACGTGCCGTCGGTCAGCTCCGGCACGCTCGAGACGGCGAGCTTGTGCCGCAGCAGGCTCTTGGGGCTCATGAGCACGAGCGGCTTGCGGAAACGGCGGTGCAGCTGGCGACGCAGCGCGTGGAAGAGCTGCGCGGGCGTGGTCAGGTTGCACACCTGCAGGTTGTCCTCGGCGCACAGTTCGAGGAAGCGCTCGAGCCGCGCGCTCGAATGCTCCGGGCCCTGTCCCTCGTAGCCGTGCGGCAGCAGCATGGTGAGGCCGGACATGCGTCCCCACTTGCTCTCCCCGCTCGCGATGAACTGGTCGGAAAACACCTGGGCCACGTTGGCGAAGTCGCCGAACTGCGCTTCCCAGACCGTGAGCGTGTGCGGATCGGCGGAGCTGTAGCCGTACTCGAAGCCCAGCACCGCGGCCTCGCTCAGCATGGTGTCCACCACGACGAAGCGGCCCTGCTCCGGCCCCAGGTGCTGCAGCGGCACGAACCGCCGGCCGTCCCGCGCGTCGTGCAGCATGGCGTGACGGTGCGTGAACGTGCCGCGGCCGGCGTCCTGACCCGTGAGCCGCACGTTGCGCCCCTCGAGCAGCAGCGAGCCGTACGCCAGCGCCTCGCCCAGCGACCAGTCGAGCCGGTCCTCGAGGAACATCTTGCGGCGCTCCACGGCGAGCTGCGCGATCTTGCGATGCGGCTGGAACTCGTCGGGGAGCGTGGTGATGCCGTGCATCACCTGCTCGAGCACGTCGCGCGGGACGCGCGTGTCGGCGCTCCGGTCCTCGCCCGCCCACTCGAGCCCGCGCCACGAGCCCCCCGGCAGCACGCGCACGGGCGGCAGCGGATCGCTGGAGGCGCGGCGGTGCGCGGCGCGGTTGGCCGCATCGAGCTCGGCCTCGATCGCGCCGAGCTCCGCCTCGTCGAGCACGCCCTCGGCGACCAGCCGCCCGGCGTAGGCGCGCGAGGCCGGCGTGTGCGCGGCGATCGCGCGGGACATCACCGGCTGCGTGAACGTGGCGTCGTCCATCTCGTTGTGCCCGTGCCTGCGGTAGCACACGAGATCCACGAACACGTCGCGGTGAAAGCGCATGCGGTACTCGAGCGCGAGCGACATCGCGCGCACGCAGGCTTCCGCATCGTCACCGTTGACGTGGAACACCGGCGCGTCCACCACGCGCGCGATGGCGGTCGGGTAGCGCGTGGGCCGCGAATCCTGCGGCGAGGTGGTGAAACCCACCTGGTTGTTCACGATGACGTGGATCGTGCCGCCGGTGCGGTACGCGGGCAACTGCGCGAGCGCCAGCGTCTCCGGGACGATGCCCTCGCCCGCGAACGCCGCGTCGCCGTGGATGAGCACCGGGACGCCGCGATCGCGCGTCGTGTCACCACCGGCCTCCTGCCGCGCCCGCACCATGCCGAGCACGACGGGGTTCACGAACTCGAGGTGGCTCGGGTTGTAGCACAGGCTCAGCGGCATCGAGCGTCCGTCCGCCAGCGGCTGCACGCAGTGGAAGCCGAGGTGGTACTTCACGTCCCCCTGGCCCTGGACGTCCGCGGGCGCGAAGCTCGACTCGAACTCGCTGAAGATCTGCTCGAGCGGCTTCCTCATGAGATTCGCGAGCACGTTGAGCCGCCCGCGGTGGGGCATGCCGATCTGCAGGCCCTCGACCCCGAGCGCCGCGGCTTCGCGCACGAGCGTTTCGAGCATGGGGATGAGGCTCGCGGCGCCCTCGAGCGAGAAACGCTTCTGGCCGGTGTAGCGGGCGTGCAGGAACTGCTCGAAGCCGTCCGAGGCGAGCAGCGCGCGCAGGATCGCGAGGCGCTCCGCGGCGGAGAACTGCGGGCGGTTGCGCGCGACCTCGAGCCGGGCGGCGAGCCAGTCGCGCACCTCGGGATCCGAGATGTCCATGTACTCGACCGCCAGCGTGCCGCAGTACGTCTCGCGCAACGCCTCGACCAGGTGGCGCAGGGTGCCGCCGAAGGGTCCGCGGAAGGACGAGCCGTCCACCGCGCGGTCGAGGTCGGCCGCGGTCAGGCCGTACGCGGAGGGCTCGAGGTAGGGGTGCCTGTCCTCGTTGGCGAGCCCGAGCGGATCGAGCCGCGCGGCCAGGTGACCGAACTCGCGGAAGGCGTGGACGAGGCTGCGAACCCCCGCGTAGGGCCCGGCGGATGGCTCACCCGGCCGCGTTCCCTCTCGGGGGGACATCTCCATGCCGGCGAAGAAGAGGGCCCAGTCCTCGGGGACGGAGGCCGGGTCCGCCTGCCAGCAGGCGAACTGCGCGTCGATGTAGTCGGCGTTCTCGCGCAGGATGAAGTCGAGCCGTCGGATCATGCGCTCCTCGGGAGTCGCTGCCGTTGAAGACGCAGAAACAGCGCCAAAGTCGTGCTGCGGAGCCGGAGAATGGGCGCGCAAGGTAGCACGAACCCCTGCGGGTCGCACCTGACCACCGGCGTCATCTCCACTCGGAGAATCAAACCGCAGATGGGGTTTCCGCCCGGGGCCACGAGCACCGGCTGAATCGCGGTGGGCCCTCCGGGTAGGACCCCAGCCCACTCGTGCGGGTTGCGCGGCCGCCCGTTGCGCTTCGCACGACGGGCGCCTGCCGCGCGGGATCCGGACACGGGAAACTCATGAAATGGCCCCTTCGCGCCGAAGACTGAAATGGCCTCGCTCTTGCGCTTGCGTCACGCGCCGGGTCCGCGGGGGGGGCCATCGGGGGGGGGCAAGCATGTCCAGGCAGCGCGGATTCACTCTCATGGAACTGATGGTCGTCCTGATTGTGGCGGGGATCGTGCTCACGTTCGCTCTGCCGGCGTTCAGCGGCTACCGGAACGATCTCAAGCTCCGCCAGGCGCGCCAGCAGCTGCTCGAAGACATCCGCCTCGCGCGGCAGGAGGCCGTGACGCGGCGCGCCCCTGTGTTCATCCAGTTCGGGGGGGGGACGACGACGACGGGAATCACGAGCTACCAGATCCACGTGGATACCAACGGCAACAGCCTCTCCGACGCCGGCGAACGCCGCATGATCCGCACGCTGCCGAGCAGCACGTCGCTCAGCTCCGCACTGGTCCCCAACGACACGCTCGCATTCGACGTCAGCGGCATCCTCTGGCCCGGAGCCGGAGGGGGCACACTCATCCTCCGCAACGCCAGGGACCGCCGCGACACGCTCGTCGTGTCCACGGCCGGCATCGTGTACAAACCATGACCACACGCCCGAGTCGTACCCGGCCCCCCCGCGCTCCCGCGGCGGGATTCTCGCTCATCGAAGTGCTGGTCGCGTTCGTCGTGTTCGCGATCGGCGTGCTCGCGCTCGCCGTCGTCATTCCCCTGGGCACGAACCGCATCGGGCGGGCGGGCAGGCAGACGACCGCATCCACGCTGGCCGCCCAGCGCGCCGAGCAACTGCTCATCACGCCCTACGACGACGGCGACCTCCTCGCCGGCTCGCACACGGACGCGAACAACCCGCTGAACACGCGCTACTACGTGAAGTGGACGGTGACGGACAACCAGCCGGACACGCTGTGCAAGCGCGTGCTCGTGCAGGTCTCGCGCGGCTCGGTGAGCGCCGCGTCCGAGGCCGCGGTCACCATCGTCTGCCCGCAGTCGGGAGGTTGATCGTGACCTCTCGCCCGCGACGCCATCGCCCCCGCGCGACGGGCTTCACCCTCGTCGAACTCATGATCACGCTCGTCGTCATGGGCGTCATCCTGGGCCTCGTCATGGGCGCCATGTACCGCTCGCAGAACCAGACGGCGCGCCTCACGAAGGTCGCCGAGGAGCGCCAGATGGCGCGCACCGCGATCCAGCTCATCGAGCGCGAGACGCGCATGGCCGGCTCGGGGTGGGGCCGCACGATCGTGCATTCGGCGCGCAGCGGGGCCTCCGACTCGCTCAGCGCCATCAACCCGGGCTACGGCGGGCTGGCCCGGAGCGATTCGCTCCGTACGCTCGGCGCCTGGCTGGCCAGCACGCAGCTGGTGACGAGCAGCATGACGCTGACGACCAGTTCCATGCTCGTGCAGGACACGACGGGCTTCCGGACCGGCGACCTCGTGATCGTCACCGACCGGGACAACCGCAGCGCCCACCTCTTCCAGTTGACGGCGGTCCAGACTTCCCCTGCGACGTTCCTGCACACGAACACGTCGCCGTGGAACACCGGGCACACGGGCTGGCCGGCCGGCGGCTACCCGGTCGGCTCGTACGTCTTCAAGGTCACGCTGGCCACCTACCGCTACGACTCCACGTCCTTCCGCCAGCCGGCGCTGGTTCGCGTCGAAAACGGGCAGCCGGTGCAGGTGGTGGCGTACAATGTAGACGGGTTCCACGTCTGGTACGAGATGCAGGACAACACGTCGACGCGCAACCCGGCCAATCTTTCGCTCGTGGACAAGGTCATTCCAGTGGTTCTCACCAAGGTCACCGACCCGCGCCAGCCCACACTCAGGGACAGTGTCTGGGCGGCGGTGCGGCCCCGTACGTTCTAGCCGAAGGAGACGCAATGGGTCCCGTCCGTCGCAGCATCCGTCCCCGGAAGGAACGCGGCATCGCCCTGGTGGCGGCCGTGCTCGTCGTGCTGCTGTCCACGCTGCTGCTCGCCGCGTTCATGTCCACGACCACCGGCGAGCGCTCGCTGTCGTCCAACGTCCAGACTGCGAAGATGTCGCTCTACGCCGCCGACGCCGGCATCCGCACCGAGCAGCAGCGGATCGCCAACTTCGCCAAGACCAAGATGGACAGCTGCGTGACCGCGTGGAACAACGCCGGCTCGAACACGAACAACATGATCATCACCAGCCCCGCGACGCTGTTCCCCGTCACGTACTCCAAGTACAGCTTCACCTCGGCGAGCCCGTCGTTCTCGGCGTCGGGGACGATCGCGTGGAGCGATACGGACCTGACGAACCTGATGCAGACGTACTACTACCGGTGCACGATCCAGTCCACGGGAGCCGCAGGCGGAGCCGGCACGCGCCGTGTGCAGTCCACGTGCATTCTCCAGCTCAGCGCCTCGCGCGGGCTGTTCTCGGACTACCTGATGTTCATGAACTCGCACACGATGAGCGACGGCTCGGCGATCTGGTTCACGTCGAGCACGACGTTCGACGGGCGCACACACACCAACGGCAAGTTCCACTTCGCCTACAAGCCGACGTTCCAGGACCTCGTGACGAGCGTGAATGCCTCCGCCGACTACTTCAACGGCGGCGGCACCGTCAGGACACTGAACGCGAACAACAACGGCACCATCGACGTTCCGGTCTTCAACGGCGGCTTCCAGCGCAACCAGCCCAACGTCCCGCTTCCCACCGACGCCTACAGCCAGCTGAACTCGGCGCTCACCAATGCCGGCTCCACCATGACCACGCCAACGAACACCGCCATCAACGCGGCGATCGGAGCCAGCGGCAGCGGCACGCCCGCGACCGGCATCTACGTGCCCAGCACCGGCGGCGTGACCGTCGGCGGCGTCACGACCGGCGGCGTCTCCAGCGGTGGCATCTACGTCCAGGGCGACCTGACCCAGATGAAGATGTGGGCGGATACCACCGCCAACAAGCAGTGGTACCAGCTCACGCAGGGCGCCACGGTGAAGACCATCCTGGTGGACCGCACCGCGGGCCAGACCAAGATCTGGAACAGCGCGACGACGACCGGGACGGCCGCCGTCACCTTGAACAACGCGCTGAAGAGCGGCGTGGTGTACGTCGAGGGTGGCATCAGCGATTTGCGCGGACCCGACCGCTCCAGCGGAGTCGTGCTGCCCGCGCTCGCCGAGGGCAGCAACATCATGGTGACGGCGCAGAAGGACATCGTGATCACCCGCGACGTCACCGACGACAGCTATGCCAAACAGTCCAACGTGCTCGGCATCATGACCGTGAACGGCGGCGTGCGCATCGGCACCTCGGCGCCGGCCGACATCAACATCGACGCCTTCATCATGGCCACGGCCACGAACTCGAGCAGCTACGGCGGCTGGTCCTCCTCGTCTCCGGGCCAGTTCTGCGTGGACAGCTACGACTCCGGCAACTCGCGCGGAACCTGCCACGTCCGCGGTGGCATCGTGGAGCAGTACTACGGGCCGTTCTTCACGTTCGACGCGAACTCCGGCCAGACCCTGACCGGCTTCAGCCGCGACTTCCACTACGACCGCCGCGGGATGAGCCCCGTGTGCTACCCGACCACCCCGCGCTTCGGCACGCTGACGCCCACCGCGCGCACCACCGCATGGAAGGAGATCTGAGCGATGGCAGCCACCCCCCCAAGAGCGCAGGGACCTGGCGCGACCGTCTGGCTGGCCGTCCTGATTGCGATCGCCGTGCTGGCCTTTTTCGGCTACCGCGCGGTCGCCCCGCACCCGAAGACGATCGTTCCGGCCGCGGCGCCCGCGCCCGCGCCGTTGCCGTCCATGGCCGGGGACAGCCTGCTGACGGTCCCGCCCGCGAATTCCAACCCGAAGCGCCGCGTCGTGCTCGTGGGTTGATCCGCGGCCGGACCTCGCGGCGGCCGGAGCGGCGGACCTGCTCCGGCCGTTCGCACGTCCGGGCCCCTCGCGCCCGGGCGCAGGCAGCCTGCGGGGGGCCGGATCGCGTTCAGCCCCCGGAGGCCCACGCCGCGTCGGGCCGGGCACCCGGGCTCGCCAGCAACTCGCTCACCGTCACCGCGGCCAGCCCCATGCCTGCCGCCAGGGCGAGGACGCCCGCGGCCGCAGCGACCGACTGCGAGCGGTCGAAATCGCCGAGCCCGCTCGAGTCGTGCAGGATCACGATCGAACCCGGCCGCAGCGCGACGCGCACGCGCTCAACGATCGTCTGCACGCCCGGGCGCTCGACGTCGCGCGGGTAGACGTCTCCCAGCACCGGCAGCAGTCCCAGCGCGCGTACGCGCACCGACTGGCCCGCGCGCAGCACGCCGAACGGCGGCCGGTAGAGCCTTGGAGCGCGGCCCGCGACGGCGGTGGCGGCCTGGACGCCGCACGCGATCTCGTGCCGCACGACGGCCCACGGCACGAGCGGGGGCGGCAGGTGCCACTCCCCGTGCACGCCCAGCTCGTGGCCTGACGCGAGCGCGCGGGCCGCGATCGCGCCGTGCCGGCGCAGGTTCGGCGCGAGCGCGAAGAACGTCGCGCGCGCGCCCTCCGCGGCGAGCACCTCGAGCAGGCGCGGCGTCCACGTCGGGCTCGGGCCGTCGTCGAACGTGAGCGCGAAGCGGTCCGGTACACCATCGACGCGGGAGAGAACGACGGCAGCGGTCATGAGGGCTCCCCTAGCCCGGAGTATTCATGAGCCCGCGGCCTGCGAGCGCGATCTGCGCGTCATCCGGACCCACCTTCGGTGGGTACCCCGAAGCTCGACCGGCCGCTGTCCTCATCGTGTTGACAACACGGTTCCGGGGTACCCACCGAAG
>CAIXRL010000675.1 GCA_903921835.1 Candidatus Eiseniibacteriota bacterium
CCGGCGCATCGCCGGCGCCGCCGTTCGCATCGCCGCCGACGCCCGCAGGTGGCGGCACCAGCGCGTCCGCCCTGCGCCGGCGCACCAGCTCGCCGAGTCGCTCGCGCAACGCCTCGCGCGAGCCCCCGCTCATGCGCCCCGCTCGCTCAGCAGCACGAGCCGGCGGCTCTCGGCGGTGTAGGGTTCGCGACCCGCGCCGCCCCAGACCTCGCGCACGACCAGCCCGTGGCGGCGCAGCAGTGCGGTCAACTCGGCGCAGGTGTAGACGCGCAGCGAGTACTCCTTGACCACGCGCGGGCCGCCGCGCGGATCGATCAGCTGCTGCCGGCTCCAGACCCGCGACGCGGCCAGCTCGAGCGAGACCTCCTCCATGAACAGGGCGCCGTCCTCGCGCTGCGACCACGTGCGCAGGTCGGGGTGCACGAGGATGCCGTCGCGGTTCACCATGTCGATCAGGAACCGTCCGCCGGGCCTGAGCGAACGCGCGATGCCCTCGATCACCAGCTCGTTCTCCTCGTCGTCGTAGTACCCGAACGAGGTGAAGAACGAGTACACGCCGTCGAACTCGCGCTCGAATCCCAGCGTGCGCATGTCGCCCGCGCGCCACTTCAGGGCGATTCCGGCGGCGGCGGCCTCCTGGCCGGCGATCTCGAGGTAGTGCGCGTTGAAGTCCAGGCCCGTGACCGCGTAGCCGCGCTGCGCAAGGGCGGTCGCGTGGCGGCCGTAGCCGCAACCCAGGTCGAGCACGGCGCCGCCCGCGGGCGGCGCGAGCGCGCCCTCGATGAAGTCCACTTCCGCCGACGTGCCTTCGGCAGTGAACATGGGGCGATAGATGCGGAGGTAGTCGTCGTCGAAGAACGCGACCGGCCATTCGGGATGCGGGTTCATGGGTTTCCTGTGCTCGGGAGGTCGTCCCGCCCCGCGTCACGCGGGGCGGAGTTGCTCGAAGACCGGGAAGCATAGCGCAACACGGCGCCGCACGGCGCGAATGGCCCGCGCCAGTGCACCCCGCGCCGTAACGACCCGCGCCCCGCGGTGCACACCCGCCGCCTCACGCGTCCAGCCAGCGCCGCAGCAGCGCGCGGGCCGCCGCCTTGCCGGGAACGTCGCGCGAGGCCTTCATCGCGTCCAGGTCCTGCTGCTGCGCGGGCCGGTGGACGGGCGAACCCACGCACGCCGGGCAGCCATCGCCGCACGGGCAGCCTTCGAGATGCGCGAGCGAGGCGGCGGCCAGCTCCCCGAGCCGCGACCAGCCCTGCTCGGCGAACCCGAGCCCTCCCGGATAGCGGTCGAACACGAAGATGCCCGGCCGGCCGAGGTTGGACGAGTCGATCATGCCGCCCAGGTCCATGGGGTCGCACATCGCCATCATGGGCAGCAGTGTCGTGAACAGGTTCCGCACCGCGGAGAGCGCCTCCCACGGGTTGTGGCCCGTGGCAGCGAGGTCGCGCCACGTCTCCGCGCGCGGCGCCAGCCAGAAGCCCGCGGAGTCGAGCGTCAGCCGCGGCAGCGCGAGCGGGTGGTAGCCGATCGCGTCCAGCGAGCGGTAGCGGATCTTCTTCATGGCGATGACCTGCCACGAGTACGTGACCTCGCCGAAGCTCGCCACCTCGCCCGCCCACTCGCGCTGACGCAGCTCGCCGCGCACGCGGATGTTCGTGTCGAGCACGGGCTGCGTGTAGTAGTCCACCTCGCGCGGCTCGACCGTGGCGATCTTCTGCTCCAGGTCGAGCGCGCGC
>CAIXRL010000676.1 GCA_903921835.1 Candidatus Eiseniibacteriota bacterium
CGCGGCGATGGCCGTCACGCGCACGCTCGACATTCGCGGCATGACGGGCGAGGAGGCGCTTCCGGAAATCGAGCGATTCATCGTCGACGCAAGCATGGCGAACGTTCCGCACGTGGAGATCATCCACGGCAAGGGCACCGGCGCGCTCCGCAAGCACGTGCAGAATCTACTGCGCAGCTATCCGCTCGTCACGAACTTCCGTCTCGGCGAGTGGCACGAGGGCGGATCGGGCATTACAATCGTCGATCTCAAGTAACGCGCGAGCCGCTTTGGGCGGCGCGCGCGACGTGTCCGGAGTTGAGGAATGGAGACCGCATGAAAGCAATCCGTCGCGTCCTGATCGCCAACCGCGGCGAGATCGCGCTGCGCGTCATCCGCGCATGCCGCGAACTCGACATCGCCACCGTCGCCGTGTTCAGCGAGGCGGATCGCGACAGCATGCACGTGCGGCTCGCCGACGAGTCCGTCTGCATCGGGCCACCCGCGCCGGCGCAGTCGTACAACTACATCGCCCGCATCATCTCAGCCGCCGAGGTCACCGGCGCCGAGGCGATCCACCCCGGCTACGGCTTCCTGTCCGAGAATGCGCACTTCGTCGAGGTCTGCGAATCGTGCGGCTTCACCTTCATCGGGCCCGGCGCCGAGATGATCCGGCGCATGGGCGACAAGGCCGAGGCCAAGCGCACGATGAAGGTCGCGGGCCTGCCGCTCGTGCCCGGCAGCGACGGCGTGCTCTCCGGCGTGGACGAGGCGCTCGCGATCGCCCGGACGATCGGCTTCCCGGTCATCATCAAGGCGTCCGCGGGCGGTGGTGGCCGCGGCATGCGCATCGCGTGGGACGAGCGTCAGCTGCGCGCCAGCTACGGCATCGCCCAGGCCGAGGCGGGGGCGGCGTTCAGCAACGATGCCGTCTACCTCGAGAAGTACATCGTCAAGCCGCGGCACATCGAGTTCCAGCTCTTCGGCGACGGGCACGGCAAGGTCGTGCACCTGGGCGAGCGCGAGTGCTCGGTGCAGCGCAACCACCAGAAGCTGATCGAGGAGGCGCCCAGCTCCGTCCTCACGCCGGAGCAGCGCACGCACATGGGCGAACTCGCGGCCCGCGGCGCGGCGTCGATCGGCTACCGCAACGCCGGCACCATGGAGTTCCTGTTCGACGAGACTGGCTCGTTCTACTTCATGGAGATGAACACCCGCATCCAGGTGGAGCACCCGGTGACCGAGCAGGTGACGGGATTCGACCTGGTGAAGGAGCAGATCCTCGTCGCCGCGGGCGAGCCCATGTCGTTCGGCCAGGAGGACGTGCACCTGACGGGCCACGCGATCGAGTGCCGGCTGAACGCCGAGGATTTCGAGCACGGTTTCCGGCCGAACCCCGGTCAGATCCACTACTGGTATCACCCGGGCGGACCCGGCCTGCGCGTGGACAGCCACGTGTATGGCGGCTACGTCGTGCCACCCTACTACGACTCCATGATCGGCAAGCTCATCGCGTACGGGAAGAACCGATCCGAGGCGCTGCGACGCATGGAGATCGCGCTCGAGGAGATGATCGTGGACGGCATCAAGACCTCGATTCCGTTCCACAAGCTGGCCCTGAAGCACCCGCGGTTCCGCGCCGGCGACCTCGATACGGGATTCGTGGAGCAGGTGCTGAAGGAACACGAGGCCGCCCGCGCCGCAACCGTGTCGTGAGCACGATGATGGCGGCGGCCGGCCTTTCTTCGCAGCGGAGGACGCGCAGATCGCGTTCACGGGCCGCGGGTTCATGAGTACTCCGGACTGATGATCCGCCCCCGCGTCGTCGTCGACCTCGTGCCGGGCGCCTCGCCGGCGCCGGGCGCCCGCTGGACCGGCGTCGCCATCGACGTGCTGCGCGCGACCAGCACGCTGACGCAGGCGCGCGAGAACGGCGCCGCGCGCATCGTCTCATTCGCGGACCCGGCCGAAGCGCTGGCCTTCCGCGACGCCAACCCCGGCGCCCTGGCGTGCGGCGAGCGCGGCGGCCGGATCGTGCCGGGCTTCGACCTGGGCAACTCGCCGTTCGAATACGTCCGCGAGCGCGTCGAGGGACGCGCGCTGGCGTTCGCCTCCACGAACGGCTCGCGCGCGATCCTGGCGCTGCGCGGATGCGGCACCCGTTGGCTCGGCGCGTTCGTGAACGCCTCGGCGGTCGTGCGCGCGCTCGCGGGCGCGCCGCTCGTGGCGATCGTCTGCGCGGGCAAGGAGGGCGCCTTCGCGCTCGAGGATGCCGCCTGCGCTGGCTGGATCGTGCAGGCGCTGCTCGATTCGGGCGCCGAGGCCGGCAACGACGCCGCGCGACTGGTGGCGCGCGTGGGCCCGCGCGCCGCGGGAGAGGTGCGCGCGCTGGTCGAGGGCTGCGACCACGCCAGGACACTGGTGCCCCTGGGCCGCGAGTACGCGCGCGACGTGGCATTTTGCGCCACGCTGGACGCGATCGGCGCGGTGCACTCGTTCTAGCCCGGTGTATTCATGAACCGCGAGCCGAGAGTGCGAGATGTGCGTCAGCCGCAAGAAGATCGGCCGGCCG
>CAIXRL010000677.1 GCA_903921835.1 Candidatus Eiseniibacteriota bacterium
CCAGCGGCTCCACTTGGAATGCAGCGAGGATGTGGACGAGGCCGTGCGCGGGATCTGGGGGGCCCTGCCAAGGATCCGCTTCCGCTGTCACATGCTCGTCGCCACGTCATGCGAGGAGGAGGCCTGCGACTGGTCGCGCCTCATTTCCACCGCGCACGACTTCGCCGACTGGTCCGACTTGAGTGGCGAGCCCATCTTCCTGCACGACGCCGACGCGGCCAATGCGGACGCCGCCGAGGTCCGCGTCGTGCAGTTCATGAAGGTTCGCGGCGTCTCTTCAGGTGCCGCAAGTCAGACGCTCCGCGTCAGGTTCCCGGCGGACGTCGCGGGCGTCAGGCGGACGGACGTCACGTACACTCGGCCACCTGGTGACTCCCTGTGGCAGCGAGAGCCGCTCCGCGGCCCCGCCCTCGCCGCCGCCACTGCTCAGCGCGCACCGCAGCGCGCCCACTTCTGCGGCGAGCGCCACGTGCCGCCGCGCACGGCGAAGATCCACGCGGCCTTCCGCGAGAAGCTCCTGCGGCGCATGCTGGACGGGCAGCGGGTGCTCTGCAACATGGTGCTCTTCTGCTGCGAGGTCTGCAACAACAGGTTCCCGACCTGGCACCCCATGTTCAAGCCCGACGCCCCGCTGGAATGTCTGCGGGACTGCCCCGTGGACGTCGTCGAGGGCTCCTGCGCGGACGCCGACGCGGACGTGCCGGTGCACGCCCGCTGGGCGCACCTGCGCCGCGGAACGTGCACGCGCTGCGAGCGGAGCAGGGCGAAGGTGGCGGCGGATCCGCTGCTGCAGGGGGTTGCGACGTTCTCCGCCGCCAACGACTGGGATCCTCTCTTCGGCCTCGACGACGGCGCCGCGTACAAGGAGTGGTTGTACCTCGCGCAGGCCGCCACGGTGGTGGAGTCCATGCTGGTGTCCCTGAGCCACATGCAGGCCTCCGTGTGCTACCTGCGCCGCGCCCGCGCTGGCCCGCGCCCGGTGCTGCCGGCCTTCCACAAGAACATCATCTGCTTCCCCCAGGACCTCACCGAGCTGCGGCACCTGCGGCACTTCTTCGCGAGCCTCCGGGAGAACGACGTCGTGAACATCCGCCTGCCCACCGCGGCGTCGACGGGGGGGCCGGCCCGCCTGCGCCGCGCGCGCGTCCTGCGCCTGGAGGCCACCGGCGTCCGCGTGCTTTGCGACGACCCCGTGGAGGAGGTGGTGGCGCCCTGGGAGACGGTGGAGCAGCGCGTGGTGCTGCCCTGGAAGCCCCGCGACCTCTCCGACCATCTGATCGTCTTCCGTCGGCGGCACGGCCGGAAGGAGGAGTACGTCGAGGACCTCCGCGTCCGCCGGGAGCTCGTGGCGCGCATCCTGCGGCTGCTCACGCAGGTCGGCGAGTGGCGACCGGGGCGCGGCGCGGAGGCGCGACACCTCTACTACACGAGCTTCGACTGGCTCTCCGAGGAGCAGCTCGTGGAGCTTCTGCCCGAGGATGGCGTGCCGGACGACCTGAACTTCCGGGATGTCGACGAGGCGCTGCCCACGGGCGGTCTGACGAAGACGCTCTTCGTCGACTGGCTGCAGGAGGGTCGCCACGACTGCGACGTCGCCCGCGCGCTCGGCCACGCGTGGACGCACGTGCTGCAGGGCGGGGGCAACGAGAGCGCCGAGGACTTCTTCGAGCGGCTGCTCTGCGAGAACCACGACGCCGCGGACGAGGCGGTGGGGAGTGCTCCGGACGACGGCGCCGGCGAGGCGACGGATGCACGGCTCGGATCCGCGCGCGTCGACGCGGTCGCGAGCGACGAGCTTCCCGTGCAGTGGTTGTCCGGCTTCGTGCTGGAGCACTGCTCGCCCGCCCCCTTCCGCGTCGAGGGCGCCACGGCGGCGGAGCAGCGCGCGTCCGTCGCGGACTTGATCGCCGCCGAGGTCGACGCGGTGCGCGGCTACGTGCGCACGTGGCGCGGCACCGGCGCCATGCTCGCCGGCGAGCCCCGGCACGTCGGCGACGCTCTGCGCGAGCACCTGCAAGACGCGGTGCGCCCCTGGCCGCAGATCGCGGAGCAGCCCACCCCGGAGCGCGCCGACGGGCGCTTCGTGAAGGCCTTCCCTTTGGAGTTCCCCATGGGCCAGGGCGACCTCCGGCAGCCGCGACTGCGCTCGGACTTCCACGTCGTGGACGCCGTGCAGCACCTCTTCCGCTACCGCACCGGCCACCTGCTGCGCTCCAACCGCGGACACCGCGTCGTCTGGGCGCTCTTCAACACGGCCCTGCGGGAGCTTGGCTACGAGCGTGGGGGCCTGTTGCACAAGAACTCCAACCAGACGGTGCTCACCAAGGCAGAGCTCCGGGAGCTCTGCGACTTTCGCCAGGATCTTACCCATCGCGCGGCGTCCTGCGGTGCCGAGATCCCCACGACGTCCATGCACTGGAAGCGCGAGGCCACGAACTTACAGTGGATCGTGCGGCACATGTCCTGGCGCCCCGGCTGGGCCGAGTCGGACCCGCTTCCCCCGCAGGAGGCGCAGTGGGGCCGCGCGACGAAACGTGCGCGCGCCGCCGACGCGAGCGCCGCGGCCGGTGGAGTTGGCTTGGGTGCGCCGCCGCCGCCGGAGGCCTCCGCCGCCGCGTCGCCGACCGAGCTCCATGCTGACTTCGCCGAGGCTGGGGCGGATGCGGCGCAGGAGGATGCGCTCCCCGCCGCTGCAACCGGCCCGGCCGCTCTCTTCGCCGCCGCGACGTCGGAGGCGACGGCCGCTCCCGAGTCCGCCGCCGCACCGCTGCCGCACCCGCGGGAG
>CAIXRL010000678.1 GCA_903921835.1 Candidatus Eiseniibacteriota bacterium
AACAACTTCTCGCGCAGGGCGGCGGCAACGTGATCTGCCCACCTGACCAAACCCGCGTCCGTCCATTCACCGCACAGACAAGCGGCGTAGAAACTCTCTCCGGGTGGGTTGAGCGGCAGATGATCGTCCAGCGCCTCCGCGACCGTCTCTGTTCCCGGCCACGGCGGGGTAGTCGTGCAGATCAGGTATCGCTCAGCCGCCGCGACAAGATCGACCAGCGCGGGGAGGGCGTTGCGGAGGGCGACGATCAGGGCGGCGTCGGCGGGCAGGGTTGCCCCGATCACGATGCCGTCCTTGGAGTGTGGCGAGTCCACCCCGCGATAGATGCCGAAGGGGTCCGTCAGCTCCCACGGCCCCGGCGTAGCAGCCGCGTCGAGCGCGGACAGGCGAGTGGCGAGGTCAGGCGTTGTCATGGTCGCCTCATTTCCGCGAGAGCCCTGGTCAGGTCCATCGAGGCTCGCCGGAGTGCTCCTGTTTCCTTGCGGCCGGTGATCCAGAATGTCGGGTCCTCGAAGCTGGCCCGTTCCACGTCCTTGATGGCCGCCTGAACCCGGAGCACTTCGCGCTTGCACTTCGCTATCGAGTCGGCGTTCACGCTCCCACCCCCCACAGCTTCTCGCACAGGGCGGCGGCAACGTGATCTGCCCACCTGACCAAACCCGCGTCCGTCCATTCACCGCACAGACAAGCGGCGTAGAAACTCTCTCCGGGTGGGTTGAGCGGCAGATGATCGTCCAGCGCCTCCGCGAGTCGGGCGGCGTCACAGGGCCATTGGTAGTGGCAATACGAGCAGAACAATTCCTTCGGATAGACGGCCATGTGGGGCATGTGTCGTGCCGCGATTGCGGCGAGGTCGGTCATCGGGTCGGCTCCTTCGCGCACTTGTGGCGCTCGCATCCCCGCGTGATGTAGTCGCCGTCCTCGTTCTCGGTGCAAGTGCAGGGCCGATCACAGCGGCAGGGCATCTGGTGACAGCCAATACCCATGCCGCAGCAGTCGTCGCAGCCGGGGCAGCAGCCGCGAGAGCATACGTACATCACGTCAGCCACGGGTCGGCTCCTTCGAGAGGGCGGCACGGGCGCGGTGATAGGCGCAGGTGAACTCCGGGTCGCCGTCAGGTACGCAGTCATGGCAGGCGTGGTCAGGGAGGGGCGGTCGGAACCGCGTCTCGTTGACGATCCAGCAGTACGCGGCATCCCGTTCGGAGCGCAGTCGCTCGATCTCGGCGTCGGCGGTGGCGCTGGCTTCGGCTTCGATGGCGGCGATGAGCGAATCCAGCTCGGCCCCACCGGGCATCACGTCGCTCAGACCGAAGATGCGGTTGTGCAGCCGCTTTCCGGCTTCGGTGGTCATAGCAGGTCCAGCCTTTCGGGCCCGAGGTCGAGGGCGGGGGCGAGCCGCTCCTGCAGCTTCTCGGCGAGCTTGTCGAGCGCCTCGACTTCGGTGGCGCCGTAGCAGTCGAGCCCGATGCCCTGGGCCTGTGCGCAGAAGCCGCCGAGCTGTGACTCCGCGGGCATCTGGCGCAGGACGAGAACGGGCTTGCGCTTGGTGGGCATCAGCTCGAGGCAGCGGCACCACGCGGCGCCGATGGTGGGGCTAGAGCCAGGAGTCATCGTCGTCTCCTTCGGCTGACGGCACTCTGGCCGGCTGCATGGGCTGCGGCGCCCGGGCGGCTTCCTGACGTCCCCGGCAGGACGGTCCGTCCACGCAGCGCGTGCCTGTCCAGTAGCCGCGCTCCTCGGACCAGAGCGGGAAGGGCGTGAGGTCCCACTCGTCACCGCACAGTTCACAGGCGGGTCCGAGAGTGGGCAGGTCCTCCGGTTCGATCGGGTCGGGGACGCTTCGTGCCACGCCGCTCATGACCGACCCTTTCGGGTTGAGAAACTTGACGCGAACCGTGCTGACTCCTGTTGCGGTCTATCGCGGCCTGTCAGCCCTGGGGACTTGATGCCCCCTACCCCGCTCATACGAACAGCTCGTCGTCGGGCGCGGCCGGCACATGCACCCGACCGTTGCCGCTCACCTTCCCCGGGCACGGGCT
>CAIXRL010000679.1 GCA_903921835.1 Candidatus Eiseniibacteriota bacterium
ACGCGGGCCCGCAGGATTCCGATGGCGCGCGCCCCGCGCGCTGGTAAGGTGGCGCCGCCGCGGCGCGCCACTTCCCGTGATTCCACCGTCTGCCATGGAGCACTCCCGACCCATGAATCTCCGCCTCACGGCCACCCTGCAGGGCGAATCGCGCAGCTGGGTCCTCGAGCGCTCCCCGGTGCGCGCGGGCCGCTCCTCCGCCAACGTCATCCAGGTGCCGGACGGCACCGTGTCCAAGGAGCACGTCGAGTTCAGCGAGGCGGGCGGCGTCTGGCGCGTGCTCGACCTGGGCAGCCGCAACGGCACGAGGCTGAACGGGCATGCCGTGACCGGGCCGGAGGTCCTTCGCCCCGGCGACACGCTGGAGCTCGGACAGGTACAGCTCGGCGTCGGCGAGCCGGACGACATGGCGAAGACGGTGTTCGGCGGCACGGCGACGTTCGATTCCTCGATCAAGCTCCGCGTGCCGGACCTGCTGCAGCGCCCCATGACGGGGGGCGATCCGCATCGCGTGATGGCCCTGCTGTCCGAGGCGGGGCGGCTGCTCGTGTTGCCGCGGCCGCTGCCCGAGACGTGCGAGACGCTGCTCGCGTTCGTCGAGCGCGCGGTGCCGTGCAACCGGCTCGTCATGCTGCTGCGCGAACGCGAGGGCAACGGGCTCACGCAGATCGCGGCGCGTTCGCGCGGCGCGGGCTTTCGCGAACCGCTGGCGCTCTCGAACAGCATCGTGCGTTCGGTGCTCGAGGACAACACCGCGGTGATCACGGGCGACGCGCTCAACGACCCGCGCTTCATGGGCCAGCAAAGCATCGTCGCGCAGGCGATCCACTCCGCGATGGCGGTTCCGCTGTGGGACAACGAGAAGGTCCTGGGCATCCTCTACGTGGACAGCACGAGCCCCCTGGTGATTTACGCGCAGGAGAACCTCGAGCTGCTCACGCTGCTCGCCAACATGGCGGCGGTGAAGATCACCAACGCCCGGTTGCTCGAGGACGATCACGTGCGCCAGCGGCTCGCGCACGAGCTGGCGACCGCGACGCGCATCCAGCAGGCGCTGCTCCCGGGGCCGCCGCGCACCGTGCAGGGCTGGCATTTCCACGCCCGCATCGAGACCTGCCACGAGGTGGGCGGCGACCTGTACGACTTCCATCGCCGCGGCGACGGCACGCTGGTCATGCTCGTCGGCGACATCTCGGGCAAGGGCATGGGGGCGGCTCTCCTGATGTCCTCCGTGCTCTCGTCCGCGCGCGTGCTCTACGACTCCGTGGACGGCCCGCTCGCGTTGATCCAGCGCCTGAACGGCATCGTGCACCGCAGCTCAGACGGCAAGAGCTTCGTGACGGTATTCGTGGGCTGGCTCGATCCGGCGACGGGCCGGCTGCGCTACGTGAACGCGGGACACCCGGAGGGCTTCCTGGTGCGCGGGGAGCGCGTGCGTTCGCTCGAGGCAACGGGCATCCCCGTCGGCATGCTCGCGGATTTCCCGTGGCAGGAAGCGGAAGCCACGATCGAACGGGGCGAGACGCTCGCGGTCTTCAGCGACGGCATCCCGGAGGCGCAGCACGGCGCGGAGTTCTTCGACCTGGAGCGCGTGAAGCAGGCGCTGGTCGCGGCCGGGCATGCGGACGTGGACGAGACGGCGAACGCGGTCGTGCACGCGATGGACGAGTTCGCTGCGGGCGAGCATCGCGCGGACGACGTGACGCTGGTGCTGGCGCGGCGGGACTGACGGGGTTTCGCGGAGACGCCGCGCCGCCTCCGGCGCCAACAGTGGAGGAGAAATTCCGCGCCCTGCAACGCCCCGGGAGGCCGGAGCGCTCCGTCCTCGCCGGGTCCCCGTCGCTTCACTCCCTGCCCGGGAGTCCCGTCCCCCCGCTCTCGCCCCGGCTGGGGGCGGAGCACTCCGGCCTCCCGGGGCGCTCTCCGCCCGGTGTTCGCCGACCGGTCTCGAGCGGCGCGCTTCCCCGCTACGTCGTGTAGTCGGCGTTGATCCGGACGTAGTCGGCGCTGAAGTCGCACGTCCAGATCGTCGCGGCCTCTTCACCCAGGCCGAGGTCGAGGTGCGCGATCGCGGGGTCGCGCGCGAGCAGGGCGGACGCGTCCTCGGCGTCGAACGCCACCGGCAGGCCGCGCTCGAGGAGTTGGATCTCGTCGCGATCGCCGAACCAGAGCCGGACGCGTTCGGGCTCGATCGCCTCGCCGCTGTAGCCGGCGGCCGCGAGGATGCGGCCCCAGTTGGGGTCGTTGCCGTGGATGGCCGTCTTGACCAGCGGCGAGCAGGCGATCGAATCGCCGACGCGGTGGGCCTGTGCCTCGCTCGCGGCGCCGGTGACGCGCAGCTCGACGAGCCGTGTGGCGCCTTCGCCGTCGCGCGCGATCTGGCGCGCCAGCGCCCCGCACGCGTCGGACAGCGCCGCCGTGAACGCGGGCTCCTCCGCATCGCCGATCGCGACGCCCGAAACGCCGGACGCCAGCACGAGCACGGTGTCGTTCGTGCTCATGTCGCCGTCCACGCTGATGCGGTTGAAGCTGCGCGCGACCGCCGCGCGCAGCGCGCGCTCGAGCCGCGCGGGCTCGATCGCGGCGTCGGTGGTCACCACGGCCAGCATGGTCGCCATGTTGGGGTGAATCATGCCGGCGCCCTTGGCGAAGCCGGCGATGTGCACGTCCCCGCCACCCAGGCGCGCCGCGACCGACGCGATCTTGGGGACCGTGTCGGTGGTGGTGATGGCTCGCGCGCTGTCGCGGGGTTCGCGGCGCGCCCCCTCGCCGCGCAGCGCGGCGGCGCCGCGGGCGAGCTTGTCCATGTCGAGGAACACCCCGATCACGCCCGTCGAGAGCACCAGCACCTCGTCCGCCCGCGCCCCGATCGCCGCGGCCCCCAGCGCCTGCATGCGCCGCGCGTCGCTCGAGCCGCGCTCGCCGGTGACGGCGTTGGCGCAGCCGGCGTTGGCGAGGACGCCGCGGATGCGCGCGGCCGAGGTTGCGAGCGTCTCGCGATCGAGCGTCACCGGTGCCGCCTGCACGCGGTTCGTGGTGAACATGCCCGCGGCGGTGCAGGGCCGCTCGCTCCAGACCAGCGCCAGGTCGAGCGCGCCGCTCTTCTTGAGGCCGCAGGCGGTGGCGGCGCACGAAAAGCCGGGCGCGAGGGCGAACCTGGCGAGGTCGTCGTCGGTGGCGAGCAGGGGCATGGTTGCTTCCCGGTGCGGGTGGGGGGCGTGCGAAGCGCGAGCGGGGCAGTCTAGTCCGGGCGGGCGCGGCGCACCACGCGGGACTGTGCCCGCGCTTGAACCGCGTTCCCGGCAAGCGTAGCTTCGCCCACCCGCATCCGTGAATGGTGATCGCAGGTCCACGGAGGGTCCCATGCTCTTGTTCCCGACGCGGCGCACTGCCGCAGACTGCCTGTTCGTGGCCGGGCTGCTCGCCCTGCTGACCGCGCCTCCCGTGCACGCCCAGCAGGTGCCGGACACGACGTTCTCTCCGCCCGTGACGTCGCCCTCCTTCGCTCCGGGAGCCGGCCCGGTGGTGCTGATCGACGAGGGTCACTACAACTTCCACACGCTGGGCGGGCGCTTCGCGGCGTTCGCGCGGCTCGTGGCGCGCGACGGTTTCGTGACGCGCCCCCACGCCGGGCGTTTCACCCGCGCCGGGCTGGATTCGGCCCGCGTGCTCGTGATCTCGAACGCGCTCGCGGAGCGCAACGAGGACGCCTGGTACCTGCCCGTGTCGTCGGCGTTCGACACGAGCGAGGTGCGCGTGGTGGAAGGCTGGGTGCGCGGTGGCGGCTCGCTCCTGCTGGTCGCCGACCACCTGCCGTTTGGCGGCGCCGCCGCCGACCTCGCGGCGGCGTTCGGCGTGCTCCTCACCAACGGCTTCGCCCAGGACGCCGCCGGGCAGTTCGATTTCATGGTGCGCCGCGGCGACGGCCTGCTCCGTGCCCACCCCGTGACCGACGGGCGTGGCCCCGACGAGCGCGTGGATTCGGTGAAGGTGTTCACCGGCGAGGCGTTCCGGACCTCGATGCCCGTGGACACGCTGCTCGCGATGGGCCGCGGCTCGGTCCTGCTGCTTCCCTTGGTCGCGTGGGAGTTCTCGCCGCTCACGCCGCAGATTCGCGCGGATGGCATGCTCGTCGGGGCCGCCCTCACGCACGGCCGCGGTCGCGTCGTGGTGTTCGGCGAGGCCGCGATGCTCACCGCGCAGCTGGCGGGCCCCGGGCGCATACCGGTGGGCATGAACGCACCCGAAGCGACACAGCATTCGCGGCTGGTGCTGAACGCCGTGCGCTGGCTGGCCGGCGTCAATGGGCCCCGGGACGCCGGACCCGGGGCACGGAAGCACGGCCGCTGAGCGAGGCGGACGCGCGAGCGCGACGTGCAGGGTTGCGGTCGACATGCGTCCCGGGCGCACCTGCTGCGGGCGCGAGCGTCCGCGGCGGGCCCGTCGCCTGCCCGGGCCCCACGGTCCGGGCGCGATTTGGGTGGCCCCGAGGCATCGGGTACACTCATTGGCCGCATTCGGTAGTGGGGAGGCCTCTGAGGGGCCCGCGTCCCATCAGTCGTCCACCCGGAACATCTGCAAGGAGCATTTCGTGATTCCTGCCACCGACATCAGGGTCGGATACCTGATCCTGTACAACGGCAAGCCGTACCGCGTCTCGCAGATGGTGCACCGGACGCCCGGGAACCTCCGCGGATTCGTCCAGGCCAAGCTCGTCAACATCGAGAACGGCTCGAACCAGGAAGTGCGGTTCAGCTCCGAGGAGAAGGTCGAGCGCGCCCAGCTCGACGAGCACACGCTGCAGTACAGCTACAAGGCCGGCGACGAGTTCCACTTCATGAACACGGACTCGTACGAGATGATGTCGCTTTCGCGCGAAGTGCTCGGGGACTCGGCCGGCTACCTCACCGAGGGCATGCTGATCACCGCGGACTACTGGCAGGGCAAGGTCGTCGGGATCGAGCCGCCGATGTTCGTCGAGCTCGAGGTCAAGGAGACGACGCCGAACATCAAGGGCGCCGCGGTGCAGAACACCAGCAAGCCCGCGATCATGGAGACGGGCCTCGAGATCAAGGTCCCGCCCTACATCGAACAGGGCGACCGCGTGAAGGTGGACACGCGCACCGGCGAGTTCGTCGAGCGGGTGTAGTGCACGAACGCGCCGCGATTCTCGCGCGCATCGCCTCGGACCCGGCGCTGGTCGCGCTCCTCGCCGAGTCGCGCGCCCGGGACGCGGCGCTCGCGGTGCCGGACCCCGCGCACGACACCGCGCACGCGCTGCGCGTCGCGGCGTGGACGCTGCGCCTGGGCGGCGACGACGTGGACGCGCGCGAGGCGGTGGCGGCCGCGTTGCTGCACGACGCGGTCAATCCGCCCAAGAACTCGCCCGGGCGCGCCGGCGCCGGCGAGCGCTCCGCCGCGCTCGCCCGCGGGCGGCTCGCGGATCTCGGCTTCGCGCCGGATGCGGTCACGCGCATCGCGGATGCCATCCACGATCACGGCTTCAGCCGCGGCGCGACGCCGCGCTCGGCGCTCGGCAACGCGCTGCAGGACGCCGACCGGCTCGAGGCGCTGGGCGCGATCGGACTCCTGCGCTGCATCTCGACCGGCGTGCGCATGGGCGGCGCATGGTTCGATGGCGACGACCCGTGGGCGGCCTCACGGCCGCTCGATGACACGCGCTACTCCGTGGACCACTTCTTCACCAAGCTGCTCGGCCTGCCCGCGACCATGCGCACCGAAGGCGGCCGCGCCGAAGCCGGGCGCCGCGCGGACTTCCTGCGCGCGTTCCTCGCCCGGCTGGGGGACGAGCTGGGGTGCGGGGGGCCCTGGCGGGCGAGTCCCGGCCGGGGGGGCCCGCCGATACGCCCTGTTTCCTGATCGCGGCG
>CAIXRL010000680.1 GCA_903921835.1 Candidatus Eiseniibacteriota bacterium
AGGCGCTGAACGACGTCGTGCGCATGGGCAAGGCGCGGTACCTGGGCGCGTCGTCCATGTACGCCTGGCAGTTCGCCAGGGCGCAGCAGGTCGCCGAGAAGCACGGCTGGACGCAGTTCGTCTCGATGCAGGATCACTACAACCTGCTCTACCGGGAAGAGGAGCGCGAGATGGTGCCGCTGTGCCGCGACCAGGGA
The DNA here is from genome assembly GCA_903921835.1 of Candidatus Eiseniibacteriota bacterium. Lineage (GTDB taxonomy): Bacteria > Eisenbacteria > RBG-16-71-46 > RBG-16-71-46 > RBG-16-71-46 > CAIXRL01. The sequence continues at coordinate 198 of CAIXRL010000680.1, forward strand.
GTCGGACTGATTCCCTGGAGCCCGCTCGCGCGCGGCCACCTGGCGCGCGGGCCTGAGGCGAAGGGGACGAAGCGGTCGGAGACGGATCGCTTCGGCAGGACGCTCTATTCATCCATGGCCGAGGCGGACCAGCGAGTGATCGCAGCGCTCGACGGGTTGGCGAAGGCGCGCAAGCTGCCGCACGCGCAGATCGCCCTCGCCTGGCTGCTCCAGAAGGACGCCGTGACGGCGCCGATCGTGGGCGCGACGAAGCTGGAACACCTCGAGACGGCGGTCGGAGCGCTGGGCGTGCGACTGTCGGAAGAGGAGGTCGCCACGCTTGAGGCGCACTACGTGCCCCACCCCGTCGCCGGCTTCAGTTGAGAGCGCGGGCGAATAGTCACTCCATGACGGTGCAACCGGAGCCCCGGCGCGGAGAGAGCACCCCCTATGCAGGCGGAAGTCACAGGCCATAGTCGAGAAGAGGGAGGCCGACACGTGCGTTTGCGCTGGAAGCGGAGCCTGATTGCCGGAATTCTGGTCCCGGTCGCCGCGCTGCTCGTCATCACATTGGTGGTCGCGCTCTTCGCATTCACGCTCGCGTTCGCGGTCAGGGGTGCGCCCGATCAGGCGAAGATCAGCGCCTTTGCCGCCTCGTTCGCCCGGTCCGCGTGGCTGCCTCTCGTCGTCATGCTCACGTTCGCTGCGGCGCTCTGGGCTGCCCGCCCACCCGGAAGGGCCGCGCTGGTGAATGGTGTGATCGTGGGAGCGATAGCGGCGATCCCAGGAGTCTGTCTCGCCGGCGGGTTGAGCGCGCATGCTGCGTTGGGGGCACTGGCCGTTCTGGTCGCGGGGTGGCTCGGTGGTGCGCTCGCGAGCCGCACTCGTCCCCAGAAAGCGTAGGTGCGAAGACGAGACGGGCCGCTCGCCCCATCGGGGTCTCACGCTCACCTTGTCGGGCTGGATGGCCATCAGAGTCTGCAACTCGCGCAGCTTCCGGCGGCCGTTCTGGTTCGCGGGGTTCAGCTCGCCCGAGCGGCTGCAGTTTTGCGTGGCCTAGACGCACTGCCGGGTCGGGCATGAGGACCTCGCCCAGGCGGTCGTGAACGTCGAACGACTCGGGGTAGGCCTCGACGTTGAGGGCGAGCGCGGAGCAACTGAAGTGGGCGCGGATAGCCGCTCAGGCAGCGCGATACGTCTCCTTGCTGCCCTCCTCCCGCGCGGCGTAATCTCGGGCGGCTGACCTCGCGCTCTGGCGAGGTCGCACTCCATGGAGGCCGTCATGTTCCGATTCGCGCCACTCGCGCTTGCGCTCGCGCTGATCCTCGCCCTGCCTTCGCTCGGCCGCGCCGGTACGACTGAGCCCGCCGACCAGGACTTGCCGCACGCCACCGCCGCCGGCACGATGTTCACGCTGCCGGCGGGTTGGTCGCTCACCACGCAGGGTGATCTGACCGTCCTCGCGCCGCCGGAGACCGACACGCACATCGCGCTCCGCGACGTGAGCGCGAAGGACGCCGACGCCGCAGTCGCCGCCGCGTGGGCAGCGTTCCGGCCCCACTTCACGCGGCCGCTCAAGATCGCGCTGCCGCGTGCGCCCCGTGATGGCTGGGAGGAGTCCAGGATCTATCAGTACGAGACCTCGCCCAACGAGAAGGCGGTCGTGCAAGCCATCGCGTACCGCGCGGGGGACACCTGGACGGTGGCGCTACTCGACGGCTCGGAATCGACGTTCGAGAAGCGTGGAGGCCCCATCAGCGTGACGCTGCGGAGCCTGCGTCCGAAGGGCTACACGCGCGAGTCGTTCGCGGGCCGCCAGGCGCATCCGCTGGATGCGGCGCGGCTGCAGACCCTCAAGGACTTCGTAGCGCACGGCATGAAGCTGCTCGACACCCCCGGCGTGGGGCTGGCGTTCATTGACGGCGGCCACGTGGTGTGGGCGGGCGGACTCGGCGTGAAGCAGCTCGGCAAGAGCGATTCCGTCGGCCCCAACACGCTGTTCCTCGCGGCATCGAACACCAAGGCGTTCACCACGCTGCTGCTCGCCGAGCTCGCGGACGAGAAGAAGCTGCGCTGGGACGAGCCGGTCACCGAGCTCTACCCGGTGTTCAAGCTCGGCGACGCAGCCACCACGCGCGAGGTGCTGGTCAAGCACCTGGTATGCGCGTGCACCGGAATGCCGCGGCAGGACCTGGAGTGGCTGTTCGAGTATCGCAACCAGACGCCGAAGTCCGCGCTCGCGCTGCTCGGCACCATGCAGCCGACCAGCCGGTTCGGCGAGGTGTTCCAGTACAGCAACCTCAT
>CAIXRL010000681.1 GCA_903921835.1 Candidatus Eiseniibacteriota bacterium
GGCGAAGTTCATCGCGGTCGATTCGACGATGGACTCCAACCCGCTCTGGAACGTCAAGGCGGACTGCGCCTTCCCGTCCGCGACGCAGAACGAGATCAACGCCAAGGACGCCGCGAACCTGGTCAAGAACGGCGTTTCGCTGGTCGCCGAGGGCGCCAACATGCCGTCGACGCTGGACGCCATCAAGATCTACCTCGACGCGGGCATCCTGTACGGGCCGGCCAAGGCGGCGAACGCCGGTGGCGTGGCCACGTCGGGCCTCGAGATGTCGCAGAACAGCATGCGGCTCGGGTGGACGCGTGAGGAAGTCGATCAGCGCCTGCACAACATCATGATCGCGATCCACAAGAACTGCTACGAGACCGCCGAGAAGTACGGCACGCCGGGCAACTACCTGAACGGCGCCAACATCGGTGGGTTCCTCAAGGTCGCGAACAGCATGATGGATCAGGGCCTCGTCTAGGATCCTGGCCGTGGCATCGAGAGCGCGGGGCGGATATGTTCCGTCCCGCGTCTCGTAATTGAGGCAGGGAAGGGAACCCCCGATGCTCGAGCATGGCGCCGCCCACGAGGCGGATCCGATCAATCCGTTCCTCGCGTTCCAGCGGCTGATGCCGTTCCGCGTGCACGACATCCTGCTGGTCTCGAGCCTGTACGACTCGTTCACGCTGCAGGAGGACGGCCGCCTGAACGAGCTCATCATGGGCGAGTTCCTCGAGCTGCCGTTCCACCAGACGCCGGGCCTCACGCACGTCTCGACGGGCGGCGAGGCGATCGCGCTGGCGAAGGCCGAGTCACGTTTCAACCTCATCCTCACGGCGCTGCGGCCGGGCGACATGGACGCCATCGAGCTCGCGCGCCGCGTGCGCGAGGCGGGGCTCGACATTCCGGTCGTCGCGCTGGCGTACGACAACCAGGAGCGCAAGGAGTTCACGGCCAACCGCGAGCTGACCGGCATCGAGCGGCTGTGGCTCTGGCAGGGCGACGCGCGCATCCTGGTGGCGATCGTGAAGAGCGTCGAGGATCGTCGTAACGTCGCGCACGACACGGCGACGGCGGGCGTGCCGGTGGTGCTCGTGGTCGAGGACAACGTCCGCTACTACTCGTCGTTCCTCCCGACCATCTACACCGAGCTGATCGAACAGTCCGAGCGGCTGCTGCGCGACGGCTTCAACGCGTCGCACAAGATGGTGCGCCTGCGCGCGCGCCCCAAGATCCTGCTCGCGACCACGTACGAGGAGGCCGGGGAGCTGATCCGGCTCCACGGTCCGTACCTGCTCGGACTCATTTCCGACGTCGAGTTCCCGCGCGAAGGCCGGCTCTCGCGCGAGGCGGGTTTCGAGCTCGCGCGCCACGTGCACACGCTGGCGCCCGACCTGCCCATCCTGCTGCAATCGAGCCGCGGCGAGTTCGCGTCGGGTGCGGCCGAGGTGGGCGCGTCGTTCCTGCGCAAGTACTCCGACACGCTGCTCGCGGATCTGCGCGAGTTCATGGTCGAGAACTTCGCGTTCGGCGACTTCGTGTTCCGCATGCCGGGGGGGGGCGAGGTGGGCCGCGCGACCGACCTCAAGTCGATCGAGGATCAGCTTCGCCGCGTCCCCGAGGAGAGCGTCGTCTACCACGCCCAGCGCAACCACTTCTCGCGCTGGTTCACCGCGCGCACGGAGTTCGCGCTGGCGCGCAAGCTGCGCCCGCGCAAGGTCGACGACTTCCCGACGCCCGAGGGCCTGCGGCTCGACCTGCTCGCCTCGATCACGGAGTACCGCCGCGAACAGGCCGAGATCCTGGTCGCCGACTTCGACCGCGAGACGTTCGATCCGGGCACGAACTTCTTCACGCGCCTGGGCCGCGGCTCGCTGGGGGGCAAAGCGCGCGGGCTCGCGTTCGTGCGCTTCCTGCTCAACTACCACGGCGTCACGCGCCGCTTTCCGGGCGTGCAGATCGGCGTGCCGCAGGCCATGGTGCTCGCCACCGACCTGTTCGACGATTTTCTCGACCGCAACGACCTGCGCACGTTCGCGATGGAGTGCACCGACGACGCCGCGCTGCGCGAGCGCTTCCTCGCCGCTTCCCTGCCGGGTGAGGTGATCGAGAGCCTGGCGGTGTTCCTCGAGGGCGTCCGCTGGCCGCTCGCCGTGCGCAGCTCGAGCCTGCTCGAGGACTCGCAGTACCTGCCGTTCACCGGCGTGTACGACACGCTCATGCTGCCCAACGACTCCGACGCCCCGGCCGAACGGCTGCGCCAGCTGGTGACCGCGATCCAGCTCGTCTACGCATCGACCTTCTCGTGCGCCGCCAAGGACTACCTGCACGCGACACCGTACCGGCTCGAGCAGGAGAAGATGGCCGTCGTGCTCCAGCGCGTGGTCGGCAGCCCGCACGACAACCGCTTCTATCCCGACTTCTCGGGCGTGGGTCGCTCGCGCAACTTCTACCCGCCGCTGGGACTCGAGCCCGAGGACGGCATCGCGGTGGTGGCGCTGGGCCTTGGGCGCAGCGTGGTCGAGGGCGGCGCCTGCCTGCAGTTCTGCCCCAGCGACCCGAAGCACATCCTGCAGTTCTCCGCGGTGGACGACATTCTCGCCAACTCGCAGCGCGACTTCTGGGCCGTCGAACTGGGCCCGCACGCGGGCGTGGCGCCGGGCGAGGCGATGCGCGAGACGCGTTTCGGGCTCGACGTGGCCGAGCGCGACGGCTCGCTGTACGCGCTCGGCTCCACCTACTCGCACGAGAACCAGGCCATCTACGACGGGCTGTCGCGGCCCGGCGTGCGGCTGGTGACGTTCGCGCCCATCCTGAAGCACGGCGTCTTCCCGCTCGCCGAGGTGCTCGA
>CAIXRL010000682.1 GCA_903921835.1 Candidatus Eiseniibacteriota bacterium
GCACTTTGCGCCGCGCGGCCACGCCATTCCCGGCCCCGATGCTCGCTTCCCTGCCTCCCTGGCTGATCCCCGATCCCGAACGCCTCGGCACCACGCTGGCGCGCCTCGCGCTCACGGTCGTCGTGGCGTGGGTGCTGCAGCGCTTCGGTTTCCTCCTCGTCTGGCGCGCCGAACGCTGGCTCACGCGCGCCGCGCAGGACCGGCCCGCGGCCCGCCAGCGCGCGCGCACGCTCGGCCAGACGGCGCGCCACCTCGTCACCACGGCGGTGGCCGTGGGCGCGCTGATCCACGGGCTCGACGTCCTCGGCTGGGACGTGAAGCCGCTGCTCGTCGGCGCCGGCATCCTCGGCGCGGCGCTCGGTTTCGGCGCGCAGTCGCTCGTGCGCGACGTGATCGCGGGCGCGTTCATCCTCATCGAGGACCAGTTCTCGGTCGGCGACGCCGTGGAGGTCAGCGGCGTCGTGGCCCTGGTGGAGGACGTCACGCTGCGCTCGACGCGGCTGCGCGACTTTTCAGGGCGGCTGTTGTTCGTGCCCAATGGCGAAATGCGCATCGTGATCAACCACAGCCGCGACTGGCATCGCTCGTTCGTGGACGTGCCGCTGGCCCCCGACCAGGACCCCGCGCTGGTGCTGCGCGTCGCCGCGGACGTGGCCGGCGCGCTTGCGCGGGATCCGCAGTTCGCGCCGCGCTGGCTCGAGCCGCCGCAGGTCCTCGGCATCGAACGCGTGGGCCCCGACGGCACCACGCTGAGATTCGCGCTGCGCACCGCGCCCGGACTGGCGGCGGCGACCGCCGCGCGCGAGGCGCGTCGCGTTGCGCTTACACGACTGCGCGAGGCCGGCGTCCGGCTCGCGAACGTTTCGCCGCGCGGCCCCGGGGCCGTGCCCGGCGCCTGATCATCCCAAGGAGGACCGCCGTGCCGATCCGCATCTACGACACGCTCACCCGGAGCAAGCGCGAGTTCGTCCCGGTCACGCCGGGCCGCGTCACCATGTACGTCTGCGGCATGACCGTGCAGAACAAGCCGCACGTCGGTCACATCCGCTCCTCGCTCTCGGCCGAGGTCATGCGGCGCTATTTCGAGCACCGGGGCCAAGAGGTGCTCTACGCGTACAACTTCACCGACGTGGACGACAAGATCATCGAGCGCGCGAACGCCGAGGGTATCGAGTACGCCGGGGTGAGCGAGCGCAACATCGACGCGTACCTGCGCTTCGCGGACCTGCACAACATCAGGCGCGCGACCGTCTACCCGCGCGCGACGCAGCACATCGGCGAGATGCACGCGATGATCGCGCAGCTCATCGCGAGCGGTCACGCCTACGCCGCGGACGGCGACGTGTACTACGACGTCCGCAGCAAGGCCGACTACGGCAAGCTCTCGGGCCGGCGCGTGGACGAGTTGCGCGAGGGCTACCGGATCGAACCGGGCGAGGCCAAGCGCGACCCGCTCGACTTCGCGCTGTGGAAGGGCGCCAAGCCCGGCGAGCCGGCGTGGCCGAGCCCGTGGGGACCGGGGCGGCCGGGCTGGCACATCGAGTGCTCCGCGATGGCGATGAAGCACCTCGGCGAAACGATCGACATCCACGGTGGCGGCCAGGACCTGATCTTCCCGCACCACGAGAACGAGATCGCGCAGAGCGAGGCGTGCTCCGGCAAGCCCTTCGCGAACTTCTGGGCGGAAAACGGGCTCGTGAACCTGGGCGGAGCCAAGATGTCCAAGAGCGATGGCAACTTCTTCTTCATCGAGGACATCGCCAGCAGGGTGGACCCGGAGGTCACGCGCTTCTACCTGCTCTCGACCCACTATCGCAGCCCGATCGAGTTCAGCCTCGAGCGCCTGCAGGAGGCCGGCGTCGCCTACCAGCGGCTGCGCACGCCGCTCGAGCGGGCGGGCGCCTGGACCGCGCCGGAGGGCTCCGCCCCGGGCGGGGCGCTGGGAGAGGCGGTCGCCGAGGCGGACCGGTTGTTTCACGAGGCGATGGACGACGACTTCAACTCGGCGCAGGCGCTGGGTCACCTCTTCGACCTGGCCCGCGCGGTCAACCGGGCGCTGGACGAGGGTGGCGGGGCCGATGCGATCCAGTCCGCCCGGGCGCTGTACCGGCTGGGAGGAATCCTCGGGCTCTTCTGGACGGCGCCGGCCGGGGAATCATGGCCTGCCGAGGTACTCGAGCTGGCGGCTGCCCGCGTCCAGGCCCGCAAGGACAAGGATTGGAAGCGTTCGGACGAGATCCGCAACGCCCTGGCGGAACTGGGCGTCCTCGTGGAGGACGGCTCGCAGGGACAGAAGCTCAAGCGGAAGTGAGACGCGACGCCGCCTGGTCCTGATCTGCCCGGGCGGAGACCGTGCGGGAGAGCCTGGCTGCCTGCGCGGTCTGGCGCAGGCGTCCGAGTCGCCTGCGCCCGGCCC
>CAIXRL010000683.1 GCA_903921835.1 Candidatus Eiseniibacteriota bacterium
ATGGCGCGCAGATCGCGCTCGCAGGCCGCGGGCTCATGAATAATGCGGGCTAGCCCGGGGGTCACGGCGAGGCAGTCTCGGCAAATGCCGGGAAAGGTTGAGGGCCCGTGGCGGGGAGTGCTCACAAGCCGCCGTCGGCGGGCAGCTCGCACAGCGCCCGTGCGGGCAGGCCCTCAACGCCCCCGGACGGCCTTGTCGAGCTGGGCCACAAGCCCCACAAGAACACCTGTGCAGGGACGGGGACAGCGGCAGCACGGCGTCGAACTCCCCACGCGCCGCCTCGAGATTGCCGGCGCACAGGAACGCGTTGGCGTGCTCGAGGTGCACCCGCGCACGCGTTTCCACCCGTGTCCGCTCGGCCAGGTCGCGGTCGTTGGCGCCGGATGCAAGAAACCCTACCCGCGCCGGCGTGTCGAGCGCCGCCTCGGGCTCCCTCGCCGCCTCGACCTCCCGCGCGTCTTCACGCCGAGCGCAAGGCGGCAGCGGGCAATCTGCGTGTGACGGACGACCGCGCGGCCATCGAACACCACGTAGACGGTCGGAGTGGTCAGGACGCCACAGAGCTTCGCGACTCGCCCCCCGGCGTCGAGGAGGATGGGAAAGCCGAGCGACTTCGACTTCGCGAACGCTGCCGCCTCATCACGCAGGCGCGGGTACGTCACGCTCGCCACGGCGAGGTTGCGTTCGCGGGCCTGGAGCCATGCAAGCCGCGGCGGTTCGTGAACGCACTCGGGGCACTCGGGGCTCCAGTACACGAGCAGGTGGACGCGTCCGGGGGTAGCCCAGGAACTGCCGCGGCACGCCATCGGCGTCCGGGTGCATGAGGTCCGGGGCGGGCCGCGGAATCGAGTCCGTGGCCGCGGTGTCCGGCGCGGCCGGCGCACGGCTCGCAAGCGAATCCGCGGGGACCCGCGATTCCGGAGTGCCTCCCGTCTGGGGCCACCCGGCAGCCAGCACGATCGCGGCGAGCGGTGCGAGCCAGGCCGGCGCGAACAGGAGCAGACATCCTTATCGCGTGAACGGTCGTCGCGCAGGAGTCCTGTCCCGGCGCAATGGACGCGGCGAAGCCTGTCACCCGCCGCCGCGCCGGGGAACCCTTCTGCTCAGCCGATCATCGTCCCGTGCCAGCGCTTCAGCGCCGCGGCGTGGTGACCCGGCACCAGCACCATGTGATTGCCGAGCGGATCCATGAGCAGGTCGTGCAGCGCATCGCGACCCAGCTCGACCTCCACCTGCGTGCGGCACAGGTCGGCGTGATCCGTGTTGCGGACCAGCTCGCCGTCGAGGACGCGCAGGCGTTCCATCTTCACGCCGCCCAGGCGCACGAGCGTGACCGGGCCGGAGGGCAGCACGCCCTGGACGGCGACGCCCAGGCCGGATTCGAAGTGCGAGCGCAGCGTGTACGCGCTCCCCATGCTGCGCGGCACCGTGCAGTGCGCCAGCAGGAGCGTGCCGCGATCGGGATCGATGCGCGACGGGTTCGCCATCCACGACGTCGCGCCGAGCATGAGGCGCAGCCAGAGCATCGCGACCGTGGTGACCAGGTCGCCCTCGCACCCCGCGACGACGCCCTCGTCGTTGAGGTTCGCCAGCGCCACGCAGCCGGTGGTGTGCCTGCGCATCACGAGGTCGAAACAGCGCACCGTGATCGCGTCGAGGCGCTCGGCCTGCACGACGCGGCGCAACATCTCGTGCACGCTGCCGGCGGGCGCCAGGTCGGACTCCGCCGGTTCGGCCAGCGCGACGGCCCCCTGCCTAAGCTCACGCGCCACGGCCTCGCCGATCGCGACCACCTGCGCGTCGGGCTCGCCGAGAATCGTCTCCAGCGAGACGGGCACCACGACGGGGCCCCACACTGCGCGGACCAGCGCGGGGTCGGGGCTGCTCGCCACCAGCCAGTCCGACGGCGCCCCGACCAGGCCGATGCGGCTCGCGCGCAGTGCGCGTCGCACCGAGATGTCGTGGATCGCCGCCGCGAGCTGCCGCAGTCCCTCGGCGTCGCCGGGACCGCGCAGGTAGACGATCCGCCCGCGAAATCCCAGCTGCTGTCCGCGCGCGAGCGTCTCGAGCGATGCGGGCAGCGAGTTGTGCCCGGGGTGCGCCACCAGCACCGCGGGCTCGTCCGCGCGAAACGGCGAGCGCTCGAGGATCTGCCGCTCGGTGCCGCCGGTCGCCACGAACACGACGCGCGGGCCCATCGCTTCGGCGGCGGGATCCCACGCCACGCCGCCGAGCCCCGCGAGGGCAGCGAGGTACGGGTCCACGAGCGCGCGCAGCGCCGTCGCGTCGTGCAGCGTCGAGGTCGCGGTCTGGTACACGAAGCGGGGGCGCGACGCGGGAGTCGGGCTGATGGGCGGAATCAAGGGTGTCTCCTGTGCATGAGCGGCGTGCCGCTCCCGGGGCCATCCTGGCCCGGATCGTGTGGACGCAGGTCCGCTGCGGATCGGGGCCGGGACTTCGCCGTCCTCTCCCGCGGGATTCGAAGCCGCGACGTTAGCCCGGCGAGTTCATGAAACGCCAGCGACGAGTGCGACGGCAACGAGTGCGAAATCGCGGGCGCACGCGCCCGGTCTCCGCGGGGTGCCGCGAGCGCGCCCGGCCATGCGCCGGGGCGGCTCCCCGGCGCCCCGGCACCGTGGGCCGCGTTCTCCGCGGCCGACTCGACGGGACCGTCCGGCCTCAGTGCGGCGCGCTGTCCGCGGTCACGTCGCCCTGGACGATGTGAAATCCCGTGGGATCGCGCAGCATCTCCAGGTACGTGTCCGCCCGCTCGGCGAGCTGAGGGCGAGCCGGATCTGCTTCAGCGGCCGCGCGCAACGAGCGGTACGTCTCCCAGCGAAAGCCCCACACGATCTGCATGTTGGCCAGCCGAACCAGGACCGTCGCCCGCGTCGGGCCGTCGGGGGCGAGTTCGGCCGCGCGCTCCATCTGCGCGATCGCCTCGCGTCCGAACTCCACGCGCTCGGCGCTCGATCGCGACAGGGTCGCGGTGCGCCCGGCGCGCACGACGTAGTCGATCGTGACGTTGTTGAGCGAGACCGCGTAGTTTCGGTGGACGGCCCACGGGGCGCCCGGCGCACCCGTGAGGGCGCGGCGGTAGTAGCCCAGGCTCTCGCGCCAGAGCCCCGCGACGCCGAGTTGAACCGCGCGCGCGTACGCGGCCTCGGGCGCCATGCCCGCGACTCCGTCCGCGCGGGACGGACCGGCCGTGCGCGATC
>CAIXRL010000684.1 GCA_903921835.1 Candidatus Eiseniibacteriota bacterium
CCTGGCAAGGATGGCAGGAAAGCCGACTCCACCCGTGACGCATCCCGTGGGACTGGACGACGACAGCGTAGAGCCGAGCGATTGCCACGCCGACGACGCCTTCCGCGCAGGCTACCGAGCGGGGTTCATGGCGCGCGACAAAGGTCCGGATGCCTGAGCGCCTGACACTGACGCTGCCGCCGGCGCCGAGCGTGAACGCTCTCTACACGCCTCGGCGCCGCGGCGGCATCGGCTACACCGCCCTGGCGAGCAAGTGGAAGAAGGTGGCGCGGACCATGTGCATCGTGCAGGCCTACCAGCAGGGCTGGGAGCCGCTCGACACCTGGACCCGCGTCGTGTTCCGGCCGTTCTTCCCAGACCGCATGGTGCGCGACGTGACGAACCTGCACAAGGTGGTCTGCGACGTGCTCACGACCGTCGCCTACACGGATGACCGCTGGGCGCTCTCGCATGATGAGATCCCGGAGATCGACCAGGTGCATCCGCGGCTTGAGATCGAGGTCTACCTGGAGCCTCTCGGGCATGTCTGAGTCACCGCCTGAGATCCTCACCGTGAAGAATGCTACGGACCTCCTGAAGGCGGCCAGAACCAAGCTCAGGAAGATCAATACGTGAGCACGGAACAGGACCAGGGTCAATCACACGCCCTGGATCCAAAGGGAGCGGCGCGCTACCTCTGCCTGGGCCTCTCGAAGGTGATGCAACTATCTCACGCTGGAGTCATCCCCTGTCGGAACATCAACCCCGGATGCGAGAGAGCGGTCTTCAGGTACTCAGTGGCCGCCCTTGATGAGTGGCTCGCGGGCGACGGACCGACGCAGCCCAAGGTGCTCCCGGGTGGTCCCCCTGTTCAACGCAAAGCACGTGTTGGACGGTGAAAGTGAGGCTAGATGCGTCTGTGCTGCGCGCCGCGTGCCCAAAACTGCCGCTTACAAGGCGGCTGCTCTGCCAACTGAGCTACACCGGCTTAGTCTCGGATTGCGCCCTTCAGGTCAACCACATCGGCCTCCCGGGTGCTCCCGAGCTGCTCCGGGGTCACGTCGAAGGCTGCGTCGACCATCTCGGTGCGCCGTTCGCGCATCCTCTCCGTGACGTGCAGGTAGACGTCCGTGGTCGTCGCGGCCCTCGTGTGCCCGAGAGCATCCTGCAGACTCTTCACGTCCATACCGCCTTCGAGGAGCGCGGTCGCGAACGAGTGTCGCAGGTCGTGGAAGCGTACCCCATCGAGTCCGAGTGCGTCGGCCTTCTCGCGCCAGGCCTTCGTGACTTCGTCCGGGTGAACGTCGCCGACAACGTAGGCGTCGGGCGGGCAGACCTTGTCGCGCTTGGCCTCCGTCAAGGCGGCGATCGCGAACGCCGGCAGGCCGACAGTGCGCTCGCGCCCGGTCTTCGTCTGCTTGCGCGTCACGCCCTTCTGAGGGACGTAGGAGAGAGAGGCAGCAACGCGCGCCTTCCCGGCTTTGAGGTCGAGGTCGCGCCAGCGCAGCGCGCAGATCTCGCCGCGGCGCATGCCCGTGGCGCAACCGAGCACGACGATCAGTTCCAGGTCCGTCCCGGCCACTGCCTCAAGGAGGCCGCGCATCTGACGTGCGCTCAGGGTCTTCATCTCCGGGCGCTGGCCACGTGGAGGCTTGGAGGCCGACAAGTCGCACACGTTGCGCGCGGCCAACTCGTTCTCGACCGCCCACTTCAGCGCGGCGTGCACCGTGCGATAGTGCCAGTGGATCGTGGCGTCCGAGAGTCCGTCTTCGCGGCGCAGCACGTAGTAGTCCTGCATGTCTGCCGGGCGCAGGTCGACGACGCGGAAGCGCTCGAAGGCAGGCACGAAGTGCGTCTCGACCAGGCA
>CAIXRL010000685.1 GCA_903921835.1 Candidatus Eiseniibacteriota bacterium
CCTGGCAAGGATGGCAGGAAAGCCGACTCCACCCGTGACGCATCCCGTGGGACTGGACGACGACAGCGTAGAGCCGAGCGATTGCCACGCCGACGACGCCTTCCGCGCAGGCTACCGAGCGGGGTTCATGGCGCGCGACAAGGGCCCAGATGCCTGAGCGCCTCTCCATCGTGCTGCCGCCGGCACCGAGCGTGAACGCGATCTACACGCCTCGGCGCCGCGGCGGCATTGGCTACACCGCCCTGGCGAGCAAGTGGAAGAAGATGGCGCGGAACATGTGCATCGTCCAGGCCTACCAGCAGGGCTGGGAGCCGCTCGACACTTGGACCCGCGTCGTCTTCCGCCCGTACTTCCCAAACCACATGGTGCGCGACGTGACGAACCTGCACAAGATCGTCTGCGACGTGCTCTCGACCGTCGCTTACACGGACGATCGTTGGGCATTGTCACACGACGAAATCCCGGAAATCGACCACGTGCATCCGCGGCTCGAGATCGAGGTCTACTTGGAGCCGGGTTGCGAGTGATGTCTAAGGCGGCCCTGGATGCACGGGAGGCAGCCACCTACCTCGGCATGTGCCTATCCAAGGTCCAGCGCCTGTCCCACGCCGGAATCATCCCCTGCCGCAACATCAACCCCGGCGGCAAGAACGCCGTCTACCGCTACTCTCCGGCGGCACTCGACCGATGGCTGGCCGGGGACGGAGAGGGCGACGCACCCAGGGTGCTCCCGAGCTGCTCCCGACCTTCCAGAAGAGTACGCGAATGTACCTGAGTTTGAGCCTGTGAGGGGGTGCAGAAAGGGCCGGAGGCTCGGCAATCTGCCGCTTACAAGGCGGCTGCTCTGCCAACTGAGCTACACCGGCTTAGTCTCGGATTGCGCCCTTCAGGTCAACCACATCGGCCTCCCGGGTGCTCCCGAGCTGCTCCGGGGTCACGTCGAAGGCAGCGTCGACCATCTCAGTGCGCCGTTCACGCATCCGCTCCGTGACGTGCAGGTAGACGTCCGTGGTGGTCGCCGCCCTCGTGTGCCCGAGAGCGTCCTGCAGACTCTTCACGTCCATGCCGCCCTCAAGGAGCGCGGTCGCGAACGAGTGCCGCAGGTCGTGGAAGCGTACCCCATCGAGTCCGAGCGCGTCGGCCTTCTCGCGCCAGGACTTCGTGACCTCGTCGGGATGCACGTCGCCGACAACGCAGGCGTCGGGCGGGCAGACCTTGTCGCGCTTGGCCTCCGTCAAGGCGGCGATCGCGAACGCCGGCAGACCGACAGTGCGTTCTCGCCCGGTCTTCGTCTTCTTCCGCGTAACGCCCTTCTGCGGGACGTAGGAGAGCGAGGCAGCGACGCGCGCCGTCCCGGCCTTGAGGTCAAGGTCGCGCCAGCGAAGCGCGCAGATCTCTCCGCGGCGCATGCCCGTTGCGCAGCCGAGCATGACGACCAGCTCCAGGTCCGTCCCTGCCACTGCCTCAAGCAGGCCGCGCATCTGACGCGCGCTCAGCGTCTTCATCTCGGGACGTTGTCCACGGGGAGGCTTGGATGCGGAGAGGTCACACACGTTGCGCGCGGCGAGTTCGTTCTCGACCGCCCACTTCAGCGCCGCATGGATCGTGCGATAGTGCCAGTGGATCGTGGCGTCCGAGAGTCCGTCTTCGCGGCGCAGCACGTAGTAGTCCTGCATGTCTGCCGGGCGCAGGTCGACGACGCGGAAGCGCTCGAAGGCAGGCACGAAGTGCGTCTCGACCAGGCA
>CAIXRL010000686.1 GCA_903921835.1 Candidatus Eiseniibacteriota bacterium
GACAAGGCCAACCTGAACATCGATCTCGGGAAGCTCGGGTTCGAGCCGGCCTCGATGCGGGACTTCGTCACCGCCATCGAGAGTCCCTACGGCATGGTCCTCGTCACCGGCCCCACGGGCTCCGGCAAGACGACGACGCTCTACTCGGCGCTCTCGCGCGTGAACACGCCCGAGGTGAACGTCATGACCGCCGAGGATCCCGTCGAGTACAACCTCGACGGCATCAACCAGGTGCTCGTGAACGAGAGCGTCGGCCTCACGTTCGCGGCCGCGCTGAAGGCGTTCCTGCGCCAGGACCCCAACATCATCATGGTCGGCGAGATCCGCGATCTCGAGACGGCGGGCATCGCCACCAAGGCGGCGCTCACCGGGCACCTGGTGCTCTCGACCCTGCACACGAACGACGCCCCGAGCGCCGTGGGACGGCTCGTCGACATGGGGATCCAGCCGTTCCTCGTTGCCTCGTCCGTCAACCTGATCATCGCCCAGCGGCTCGTGCGCCGCGTCTGCGCCAACTGCAAGCGCCCCGTCAAGCTCACCGACGAACTGCTGACCGAACTGCAGATGACGCCCGATGACGCCGCCAACGCCCACGTCATGGAGGGCGAGGGCTGCGTCGAGTGCAACAACACGGGGTACCGCGGCCGCGCGGGAGTCTACGAAGTGATGACCATCACGCCCGAGCTGCGCGACCTGATCCTGCAGCGCGGCTCGGCGCTGGACCTGAAGCGCTCGGCGTTCCGCAGCGGCATGCTGACGCTGCGGCGCGACGCGATCGAAAAGCTCAAGCGGGGGGTGACCTCCGTCGCGGAAGTATTGAAGGAGACCGCCGCCGACGAGATGTAGTCGGCCGCATTCGCCACCCACCGAGGAAGATATGCCCGAACTGACCCTGCGACAGCTGCTGGAGGACATGGTGCGCCGGAAGGCCTCGGACCTGCACATCACGGCGGGCGTGCCGCCCGAGCTGCGCATCGATGGAGCCATCACGCCGACGGAGTACGAGGTCCTGACCGCGGAGAAGTGCACGTCGCTGGCGTACAGCGTGCTTTCCGACGAGCAACGCAAGCGTTTCGAGATGACCAAGGAGCTGGACTTCTCCTTCGGGATCAAGGGCTTGTCGCGGTTCCGCGCCAACACCTACGTGCAGCGCGGGGTGACCTCGATGGCGATCCGCCAGATCCCCTACGACATCCTGCCCATGGAACAGCTGGGCCTGCCGCAGGTCGTGCGCGAGTTCACGAACGCGCTGAAGGGCCTCGTGCTGGTCACCGGCCCGACGGGCAGCGGCAAGTCCACGACGCTGGCCGCGATGCTGGACAAGATCAACGGCTCCCGCCAGGCGCACATCATGACGATCGAGGATCCGATCGAGTACATCCACCACCACAAGAAGTGCATCGTGAACCAGCGCGAGATCGGCACCGACACGGCGTCGTTCCCGGTTGCGCTCAAGTACGTGCTGCGCCAGGACCCGGACATCATCCTCATCGGCGAGATGCGCGATCTCGAGACGATCGAGGCGGCGCTGACGATCGCCGAAACGGGCCACCTCGTCTTCGCGACGCTGCATACCAACTCCACGTACGAGGCGGTCAACCGCATCGTGGACGTGTTCCCGTCCGACCAGCAGAAGCAGATCCTCACCCAGCTGGCGTTCTCGCTGCAGGGCGTGATGACGCAGCAGCTCATCCCGCGCAGTCGCGGGACGGGACGGGTGCTGTGCGCAGAAGTGCTCGTCTGCACCCAGGCGATCAAGGCCGTCATCCGCGAAGGCAAGATCCACCAGATCTACTCGCTCATGCAGGCCGGGCAGAAATACGGCATGCAGACCATGAACCAGGCGCTCCTGCAGGCGGTGCTGGACAAGCACCTTTCCAACGAGGACGCGCTCGACCGCAGCATGGACCGGCTGGAGCTCGAAGGCATGCTCCAGAAGATCATGCGCCCGGCAGCCTAGCCCAGGAGGATACGATGGCGGTTTTCGTCTGGAAGGGAAGGACGCTCGCCGGAGAGACGCAGGCCGGGGAGGTCGAGGTCGGCCGTCAGGACGAGGCGCTCGAACTGCTGCGCAAGCGGCGCATCCTGGTGACGTCCCTGCGACCGAAGAGCGGCGGATTCACGATGCCGAAGTTCGGTGGCGGCGTGAGCGTCTCGACGAAGGATCTGGCGATCTTCACGCGGCAGTTCGCGACGATGATCTCGGCGGGACTCCCGCTCGTGCAGTGCCTGGACATTCTCGCCAAGCAGTGCAACAAGCCGTCCTTCGCCCGCGTGATCACCGAGGTGACCCGCGAAGTCGAGGCCGGCGCGACGCTGTCCGACGCGCTCGGCAAGCACAAGAGCGTGTTCGACGACCTGTTCCGCAACATGGTGGCCGCCGGCGAGGCCGGTGGCGTGCTGGACGAGATCCTGCTGCGTCTGGCGGAGTACATCGAGAAGGCCGACGCGCTGAAGCGCAAGGTGCAGAGCGCCATGGTCTACCCGGCCGTCGTGCTCACCGTCGCCGGCGGCGCGACGGCGTTCATGCTCATCTTCATCATCCCGACGTTCGCCAAGATGTTCATGGACTTCGGCGGCGAGCTGCCGCTGCCGACCAAGATCGTGCTCATGGCGTCCAACGCACTGATGCACTTCTGGTGGCTGGGACTGCTGCTGATCTTCGGCGCGTTCGTGGCGTTCCAGCGCTACTACGCGACCGAGAACGGCCAGCGCCAGATCGACGGGCTGACCATCAAGATACCGGTGCTCGGCGACGTTCTCCTCAAGGGCGCGGTGGCGCGCTTCACGCGCACCCTCGGTACGCTCATCGCGTCGGGCGTCCCGATCCTCTCGGGTCTCGAAATCACCGCCCGCACCGCGGGCAACAAGGTGATCGCCGAGGCCATCATGAGCGCCCGCGCCTCGATCCGGGAGGGCGAGACCGTGTCCGCGCCGCTCAAGAGTTCGGGCGTGTTCCCGCCCATGGTCACGCAGATGATCTCGGTCGGCGAGCAGACCGGCGCCCTGGACGAGATGCTGAAGAAGATCGCCGTCTTCTACGAGGCCGAGGTCGACACGGCGGTGGACACGCTGACATCCATCATCGAGCCGGTGATGATCGTGATCATGGGCGGCA
>CAIXRL010000687.1 GCA_903921835.1 Candidatus Eiseniibacteriota bacterium
ACCACCGCGCAGCGGCCCTCGCCCACCACGTCGTGGTACCAGCGCCACGTCTCGGGATTGATCGGCTCGCCCACGGACCCCAGGATGCGCAGCGACTTGCGCTGGTAGCGCTTCACCGGCTCGTCGCCCGACTGCGCGATGGCGCGCAGCGCGGTGGGCGCGGTGTAGAAGATGTTGATGCCCAGGTCGTCCACCATGCGCCAGTAGCGGCCCGCGTCGGGGTGGACGGGCGTCGATTCGAACATCACCGTGGTGGCGCCGTTGGCGAGCGGTCCGTACACGATGTACGTGTGCCCCGTGATCCAGCCCACGTCCGCGGCGCAGCAGAAGACGTCGCCGTCGTGGTAGTCGAACACGTGCCTGTGCGTCATGGCGGCGTAGACGAGGTAGCCGCCGGTCGTGTGCAGCAGCCCCTTGGGCTTGCCCGTGCTGCCCGAGGTGTAGAGGATGAAGAGCGGGTCCTCGGCGCCCATCCACGCGTTGGTGCAGGTGGAGCGCTGGCGCTTCATCTCCTCGTCCAGCCAGAAGTCGCGGCCCGCCTGCATGGGCACGTCGTGGTCGGTGCGCCTCGCCACGAGCACGGTCTCGACCAGCGCCATCCCGTCCACCGCGCGGTCGGCGATGGCCTTGAGCGGGATCCTGCGCCCGCCGCGCAGGCCCTCGTTCGCGGTGATGAGCACCTTGCAGCGGGCGTCCACGATGCGGTCGCGCAACGCTTCGCTCGAGAACCCGCCGAAGACCACGCTGTGCACCGCGCCGATGCGCGCGCACGCGAGCATGGCGTACACGGCCTCGGGAATCATGGGCATGTAGATGCAGACGCGGTCGCCCTTTTTGACGCCGTGCGCCAGCAGTACGTTCGCGAGCCGGCAGACGTTGTGTTTCAGCTCGCGATACGAGATGTGCTTGTACACGCCCGGCTCGTCCGCCGCCCAGACGATCGCGGTCTTGTCGCCGCGCGTGGGGAGGTGCCGGTCGACGCAGTTGAAGCACGCGTTCAGGCGTCCGCCCGAGAACCACGAGAAGTCGATCTCCTCGTAGTCCGCGTCGAACACCGTGGTCCACGGATGGAACCACTCCAGCGTCTTCGCCTGTTCGCCCCAGAAACCGATCGGGTCGTCGAGCGAGCGCCTGTAGAGCTGCTCGTAGTCGTACATCGATTTCACGATGGCGCGCTCGCGGATGTGCGGCTTGACCGGGTAGACGTCCTGGGACACGGCAACCTCCGGGTGGCGGAAGGTAAAAGGCGGGCGCGGTGGCCACGAATTCCCAATGAACGCAGCGTAGTCCGCGCAAACGCGGCAGGGAAGAGCCGCCTTTCGGCGGCCGCCCGTCGGCACGTGTCCCGGGCGGCCGCTTGCCGTGAGGCGCGCGGCCCCGTACCCTTGCCGATTCGCCGCGAAATCCGCCACTCCCCCAGCGAAACGCCGACGTGCACGCACTCCCCGACAACCTCGCACAGACCCTGACGCCCGAGCAGGTGCATGCGCTCGCGATGTCGCTCGCCGCATTCCCCGCGATCGCCAGCGCCCGCGGCGCCGAACTCGCCCTGGCCGGTCGCGTCCTGGACGAAGAGAGCGCCGGCGACGGCATGCGCGCGCACGTCCGCGGCTCGCGCGTCTGGGCGGTGCGCTGGCGCTTCGGCCCCGAGCTCGCCGAGCCGGTGTGCTCGTGCCCGGACGGCCCGCTGTGCAAGCACGCATACGCCGCGGGCCTGCGCCTGCTTGCCGCGGCCGTGGGGCTCGGGCACGAACTGCCTCCCGCGTTCGCGTCGCTCGTGCCGCGCGCGCTGCGCGGCGACGCGCACCCGCCGCTGCCGCGTTCGCTCGCTCGCGGCGCGTCGCCCGGCGAGGGCGGGGAGCAGAACGAGCCGCGCCTGCGCGCGCTGC
>CAIXRL010000688.1 GCA_903921835.1 Candidatus Eiseniibacteriota bacterium
AACAAGATCGTCGACCAGATCAAGAGTGTCGCCTTCTCCATGGCCGAGATGAAAAACGCGACGAGCGAGCTCTCCATCGGCGCCCAGCCGGATCTTCGTCTTCACGAGATCGATCGCCACCTTGTTGTGGCCGCCGCCGGGAATGATCACGTCGGCGAAGCGCTTGCTGGGCTCGACGAACTGCAGGTGCATCGGCCGGACGCTCTCCTCGTACTGGCGCAGGATCGAGTCCACCGCGCGGCCGCGCTCGATGAGGTCGCGGCGCAGCCGCCGCACGAGCCGCACGTCGGCGTCGGCGTCGACGAACAGCTTGATGTCCATCAGCGCGCGCAGTTCGGGCTCGTGGAAGATCAGGATGCCCTCGAGCACGATGATCTCGTGGTCGCTGATGCGGCGCGTCTCGGTCAGCCGGCAGTGCTTCGTGTAGTCGTAGACCGGTTGATCGATCGGTTTGCCGTCGAGCAACTCTCGCAGGTCCCGCTCGAGGAGCGCGCAGTCGAAGGCGTCGGGGTGGTCGAAGTTCCGGGCCTCGCGATCGCGGAACGGAATCTCGTCCAGGTTCCGATAGTAGGAGTCCTGGTCGATGATGACGACCTTCGCGGACCCGAGTTCGCGCACGATGGTCCGTGCAACCAGGGTCTTCCCGGAGCCCGAACCTCCGGCGATACCGATCAGGATCCGTCGCGCCATGCCGCCGCGCACGATAACCCGGTCGATTCATGAATCGCAAGCAGCGGGACGCGCAGCGGTGATCGCCCCGCGCATTTCGCCCGCGGGCGCGTGAACCGCCCGGGCCTCAGCGTCGCGGCGCGAGCAGGACGACGGCGTGGTGCCCCGGGGCGATCATGTCGCCGAAGAACAGGTGCGGCGAGAGGTTCGTGGTCTCGAAGCGCCCGCGCCAGCGGTCCCAGAAGCCGTCACCGCGCCAGCAGGCGCGGGTCGCCATGCTGACGCTCAACTCGTGCAGCGGCGAGGCGTCCCGCCGCATGAGCCGCAGGACGGGTTTGGAGATCGGGCCGCCCAGGAGCCAGTCGACGCTCATGCGGGCGTCGTCGAGCACCGACATCAGGAAGTTCTGGGCGCGCAGTGCGTCGATCGACTCCCCCCAGAGCGTGGCCAGGGCGGTCGTATCGGTCAGGCTGGCCGCGGGCTGGGCGTAGAAGCGCACCAGGTCGGGTTCGTCGAACACCGAGTAGCGGAACACGGCCGAGAGCGGCGGGCGCGGGGGGCCCATCTGTTCGCGCCAGTGGGCGCCTGCCAGGACCGCGGCGAGGTAGAAGGCGGCATGCAACGTATCGTCCAGCGGGGGTGCGATGACACCCACCACACCCACCGGCAACTCCACCCCGGCGATCAGGGTCGTGCGAGCGCCCGGCTGCAGGCGCGGCGATGCCACCTCCGGTTCGGCCCTGCCCGCGGGGATGTCCCCGAAGAGCTTCTCGATCAGCGCGTGCAGGTTCACGCCGCCGAAGTCGCCGGCCAGCGCCAGCGTGGCGTTGGCGGGGACGTACAGCCGCTGCAGCAGCTGGGTGGCCGCGCCGGCGTCGATGCCCGCGAGGCCCTTGCCCTGGGCGTCGGCGAACACATGGGCGTCGTCCCGGCCCAGGGCCACGTCCCGCACGCGCCGGTGGAGCACGATGTCCGCGTCGCCGAGCGCTTCGCGTGCGAGCTCGGTGCGCACGGTGGCCATGGCGCGGTGGAAGCACGAATCGCTCACCTGCACGCCGCGGGCGCGGGCCGCGACCTGCAGGAGAACGCCGGGGAGCTGCGGGGCGGCGGCGACCTCGGTGAGGACGGAGACGTGGTCGTTGATGCGCACGTCCCAGCCGGCGGGCCGCAGGCTGGGGAGCTCCTCGCGCGTGCGTTCCGGCACGTCTCCGGCCGCCGCGGTGTACTGCAGTTCGGCCAGCAGCTGGGCGAGGCCCGCGCGCCCCGCGGGTATGTGCAGCGCACCGGCGCGGTACGCGAGCGAGACGCTGGTGCCGCTGGCGCGGGGAATGGAGCGGACGCGAACCTCGAGGCCGTTGGCCAGCCGCCAGGCTTCGGCGGTCGTGCTGTCCTTCATGATCGCCGCACGCGCGGGGGCGACCGGGGTGAAGGCGGAAAGGACGAGCAGCGACGCGAGCGCGCGAGCGAAACGTGACACGGGTTTCTCCGGAGGGCGATGGTCGGTCCTGGGGGTGGACGAGCGGGGCGCGGACTGCCCAGGAGCCCGCGGTTCAAGCGGGCCACGCTGGGAAGCACCCGAAAGTCTAGCCCGGATCATTCATGAACCGCCAGCCGGGAGTGCGAGATGCGCGTCAGCCGCAAGAAGATAGGCCGGCCGGACCCACCTTCGGTGGGTACCCCGGAACCGTGTTGTCAACACGATGAGGACAGCGGCTGGTCGAGCTTCGCAGCGGATGACGCGCAGATCGCGCTCGTAGGCCGCGGGCTCATGCGTAATGCGGGTTAACGCACGATCTCGACCCGTACCGTGCGGGAACCGAGCGGCGTGCGCGCGCGGATGAAATAGAGCCCGGTGCCGACGCGAACGCCGCGCTCGTCGCGGCCGTCCCAGCTCAGCCGGAACTCGCCCGGGTAGTGCTCGTCGTTGCGCGCCAGCGTGCGCAGGCGCCGCCCAGCCAGGTCCAGCACGTCCACCCGCAGGCGCATCTCGCGATCCAGATGCAGGCTGAGCGCCACCGTGCCCGCCGTTGGATTGGGCGTGGGCGGCGCCCAGCGCAGGGTCCCCGCCACTGCGGCATCGCGGACCGCGGCCAGCGGCAGCGATACGCCGGGGCTCGGCACGGGCTCGTCGACGAAGTCGGCGGCGCAGTTGTCGGTGTCCACGTCGGGCCTGCCGCGCCCGAGCGAGTGGTTGGCCTGCACGCCGGGGTGGGACTTCACGCCGGGCCACCCCGTGGCGTTCTTGAACGTGAGCACGTCCACGACCGTGTTGCAGCCGTCGAGCACCAGGATGTCGGCACCCGAGGCGCTGATGTTGAAGAGCGTCGTCGAGGCCCACCCGTAGTCGGTCATCAGGTCGGGGGTCGCGGGGTCCGACGACTCGGCCTCGGCCCCGGCGCGGAAGCCGTTGTTGGCGTAGAAGGTCGCGCCGTTGCGGGCGAGCACGAAGGCGTCGCCGGGGGAGAGCAGCACGCCCGGCAGCTGGGACATGCTCCCGCCGTTGTTCGGCGTGGCGGCGTCGCCGACCTTGAACGAGGCGAGCGGGACCAGGTTCTGCGAGGCGTTCACGATCTCGATCCACTGCGACTTGATACCGCCGCTGAACCAGACTTCGTTCACGACCACCGGTGCGATCGCGTCGCCGCGCGCGTCGAAGTACACGTCGAACCAGTAGTCGATCGTGCCGTCGGCGACCTCGGCGGCCGTCGTGCCGGTCGTGCCGGGCCCGGAGTTCTGCGTCACCACGTCGGCGGCGCGGCTGGTCACCCCGTCGTCGGGGTCGTAGGGCGCGTCCGCGGCACCTCCCAGGAGCAGCGCGGCCGTGAAGCGCACGGGGTTGGACGCGGGAGAGGGCGAGCCCAGCGCCGTCCAGGGAATCGCCAGCTCGATCACGCCGGATGCCGAGATCCTCCCTGACGTGGCGGCGGTGACGTCGTTGCCGGAGGCGTCGACGAGGCGCGGCGCCTGTCCCGACCCGAAGCGCGTCTGCACGAGCAGCTCGTAGGCCGCGTTGGACGCGGTCGCGGTCGCGGCGCCGCCCAGGAACGCCGTGCCGCCGGAGCCGTTGAAGCGGTCGAGGTCCAGCGCGACCTGTAGCTGTGGCGTGCTGTCGCCCAAGGTCGCGACCGGGCTGGCGAGCACCGCCATGACGTACAGGTTGGTCGCGTCTCCGGTCACCCGCAACTCACGCAGGTCGTGCGGACGGGCGAACCAGGCCGCGCGCGCGTCGCCGATCGCGTCGCGCCACACGTACTCGCCCCCGTCCACGCTGTCGCGGGCGATGCGCCCGAGATCCGCGATGGGACCTGTGACCCCGAGCCAGTCCGAGGCGGAGCCGTCCACGGTGATGGTGTGCGCGGCTGCGTTCTGGGCGACCAGGACTCCGCACACGAGCGCGGCAGCCAACAGCCGGCGGAAGCCACTCATCGCATGTTCCTTTCCCGGCCCGGGGGGCCGGTCTTGGCCGGCCCGAGCCGTCGCTACTTCTCCCGCCACGAGATCGTCGTGTACTGCCCGCCGTACTGCGCGAGCTTCTCCGAGATGGCATCGCTGCTGTAGAGGAGGGTCGACGTGCCGTTCACCTTGATGGAGGTGACGCCCTTCACCACCATGGCGCCCAGGATCCATGCGTGACCATTCAGCTTGAGATCGCCGTTGACGTAGATGAGGCCGGTGTACGTGAAGCCGGCATTCAGCGTGAGGTCGCCGTCCACGTAGAGGATCCCGTCTCCGGTGGCCCCGTGGAACGCCGCGCTCGTCGAGTTGTTGCCCAGGATGAGGTCGTTGTCGATGTAGGTGATGCCGTTGAGCGAGGACGGATTCGTCGTGGGCGCGCCCATGAACGAGATGAACGCGGCCTGGGACATGCCCAGCACTTCCCACGGTCCGGCGTAGAAGCCGGTCTGGTGCTCGACGTAGTACGGGGAAGGGTTGGAGCCGGAGTTCGTCGACGACCCGCCCAGGTCGACCGCGCCGGTGGACCAGGTTGCGGGCATGTCGCCGCTGTGGGTCTCGTACGCGTTGCAGGCGGGAACTCCGGTGCCGGACGGAGTACTCGCCGAGTGGTTGTGGCCGCAGACGTCCGCCGTGCCGACGTAGGTCACGTCGAGTCCCGCGCACATCGCGCCCTTGACGTTGGCGTAGATGGGCTTCGCGACCACGTCGGCGATGATCGTGCGCCGCGCGGTGCCGGCCGTGCCGGTGGACGTGATCTCGTAGACGGGAAGGTAGCCGGAAGGGGGCGTCAGCGTGGGGTTGTGCGCGCCGTCGGAGTAGTAGATCTGCGTGCGCGCGGGGTTGGTCTTGAACGCGATCGTCAGCACGTCCGCCGACTTCGTGGCGGTGCTGTACGGCAGCATTGCGCCCGCCGCCTGGGAGGTCGCGAGCGCCGTGGTGTCGGTGCCCACGGTGGGGACGCTGCCGGCCGCGGCCAGGAAGACCTGCGCCGTGTAGCGCGGGTTCGCCACCGGCATCGCGGCATCGCCGCTGCGCAGGTGCGAGATGGCCTCGCCGACTCCCGCGTCCGCGTTGTTGAGCGCCCGCCTCATTGCCATGCTCTGCCCCGCCACCTGGCGGTTGGTGACCACGCCGGCCATCATCACGATGCCGAGGAGCGTCAGGACGAGCAGGACCAGGATGGCGACCACCAGCGCCATGCCGCGCTCGTCTGGTTTCGATTCGGTTGCGCGCATTGGTCTGGCTCCCCTAGCGGATGAAGATGACCAGCGACCCGGCCGTGGCGCTCGACTTCACACCCACCGCGAGGTCGGTGAGGTAGGGCGCCGCGGGGGGCTGGTACGTGCCGTAGTTGAAGTTCGCCGTCGTGATCGCGGGCACCATGTTGAGCAGTGAGCCGCCCGAGGGGTCGACGCCGTAGTCCGGCAGGCCGAGCACGTCGAGGTAGTAGATGGACACGCCGCCGGCGTAGGTCGCGGTGCTCGAGCGCCAGCCCACGATCAGGTCGTTGATGCTCGCGCCACCGCCCATGTCCGCCGCCGCGAGGGCCAGCACGATGCCGGGGGCCGCGACCGTCTTGACCGTGCTGAACGCCCAGCCGCCCCCGTTGCGCAGGTAGACGAGCGATCCCGAAGACGTGCCGTCCTGCGTGCCGACGATGACGTCCTGAAGCCCGTCACCGTTCACGTCGGAGACTGCGACTGCGGTGGCGGCTCCGGTCGGCAGCAGGACCGACGACTGGTAGACGAAGTGGTTGCCGGCGGCGGCTTTGCCCATGTTCTTGAAGAACAGCACCTGGCCGCTGAACGTCCCGCTCCTGGTCACCACGATCAGGTCCTTCAGCCCGTCGTTGTCCAGGTCTGCGAGCGCCATTGCGCCCACCTCCCCGATCAGCGACGAACTCACGCCGAACGCGGTGTAGGTCTCGGCGCGGCTGAAGGTGGGCGTGGTCGCGTTGCTGCTGGTCCACAGCTCGATTTGCCCCTGGTTGGCCGTGGCCGACTTGGTGCCGACGATGATGTCCGGCATGTTGCCGCCCAGCGCGTCGAGCGTCTGCACGGCCTGCACGTCGCCGTTGTCGCTCGTCTTGTAGTTCTGTCCCGTGCTGTAGGCGGCCGGGAACTGGCCATAGTTGCTGCTCGTGTTCTGCGTGAACCACACGAAGAAGTTTCCCGCCGCGGTGTACTTGGTGCCGGTGACCAGGTCGGGCCGCGCGAACGGACTGACGTTCGCGTCGAGCGTGTCCATGGCCATGGACAGCACCGACTGCGGCGCCGGGCGCGTGTAGTCGGGGGCGGTGTTGGAGAATGGCGTCGAGCCGTACTGGTTGAACCAGACCGAGATCTGGTCGGCGCCGTTGGCATCCGCGCCCAGGATCAGGTCGACGTCGCCGGATGCGCGCTCCGTGTGGTTGCCGTTCCAGTCCAGCTCCATCAGGTCGCGGGCCACGAGGCTGAGCACGCGGTTCGCGGTCACGGAGATCACCGTGTAGGTGGCCATGCCGAATGTGTAGCCGCTCATCGTCTGGTTCGCCCTCACGTACACCCCGCCCGTGGCGGTCGACCCGCTCGGGAAGTAGAACGAGGGGGGCACGCAGTAGACGGTGTAGGGCGAAGTCCTGGGCGGATCGTTGGTCGGCACCGTGATGCTGAACTTGCCGGTGTTGTCCGTGTAGGCGTACCCCAGCACGGAGACGCCGCCGTTGGCGGTGACGCCCACCCAGACGTTGCTGATGCCGCCCTCGCCCGCGTCCAGGGCGCCGTTCTTGTTCACGTCCTTGTATACCGTGCCGGTGATCGTGCCGTTGGTGGACACCTTCATGCCGATCGAGCCGCTCGCGGTGCCGCCGTTGACGATCGTCCCCGTGGCCGGGTTGGCGGTCGTGGCCACCATCGTGTCGGGGATGGTGGCGAGCGCCGACCAGCCGGCAGGCGAGCCGGAGGCGGGGGCGGAGGCGAAGAGGGTGTCGTAGCCGCTGGCATTGGTGTAGGCCGTCGTGGGGGCGAGCCTGACCGCGATGCTCTGCAGGCCGGGTTCGCCGGCGTCCTTGACGCCGTTGCCGTTCACGTCGTTGTAGCAGTTGATGGTCACGTACCCGCCGTGGCGCGCCGTGTCCGCGAAGGCGAACGTCAGGTTGCTCATGCCGACCTGCACGAGGAACGTATCCGGCGAGGTGAACGAGCCGTAGCCCGAAGCCGGCGTGTGACGCAGCGTGTAGTTGCCGGCCGCGACGCGGAACGAGAAGAAGCCCACGCTGTTGGTGTAGGCGAGCATGCTCGTGCCGAGCTGTACGGCGGTGTTCGGGATTCCGGGTTCCCCGATGTCCGGCACGTGGTTCAGGGTGACGTTGTCGTTGAACACGGTCCCGCTCACCGTGTACATGGTCACGCCGGTGCTGGGCGTGTTGCGCATGGAGTTGACCTCGGTGCGCAGCGTGGTCACGGGGTAGCTGTGCTTGGAGTCCGGCCGCGCGCTGCTCGCGGTCACCTGCAGCACGACGCGGTCGATGTTCGCGAGCTGGCTCGCGGGCACGGGGCCGCTCGACCAGTCGCAGGGCGTGCTCGAGCCCTTCATGTACACCGTGAACAGCGCCGGAACCGTGCCGCCCGGCTTGAGCACGAGCGCCACGCGCTCCTGGACGCCGCCGTTGTTGCCGGAGCCGCCCGAGCCGTCGCCGTACACCTGGCGCACGAGGACGTAGTCGTTCGGGTTGGGCGTCGCGCGCGCATCGGCGCCGGCGGTGGTGGCCAGGTCGTTGGCGTCCACGACGCCGTCGTTGTTGAGGTCGAGCGTGTAGCGGATCAGCTCGGCGCCGGTGGCGTACTTGGCCGGCGGCGTCCACTGCGTCGCGACCAGCGGGAACGGGTTCGGCGACGCACTCGGGTTGTAGGCCTGCGGCGAGGCGTGCGCGGCCAGCGTGTCCGGGTACGGCGCCTGGTTCTCGCTGAGAATGATCTGCATCGAGTCCACGTAGGCAATCGACGGCTGCGGCGTGGCGTTGTCGAGGTCGGTGCCGTAGCCGGCGCTGCGGACGTCCCGCGCGAGGTAGTCCAGCGTCGCGCGCGCCGTCTGGGTGGCCTCCAGGTTCTGCGACGTGCGTTCCTTGTTGTTGCTGGCGTTGATCAGGACGGCGCCGATGGCCGCCATGATCACGGCGAACACGACCAGCGTGATCATCAGCTCGATCAGCGTGAAGCCTGCGGGGAGCGGGTCGCTCCACCGCCGCGCCTTCGTTGTCCTGGCAGTCATCGTCATTGCCTCATGTAGGTGGTGGCGACCACGGAGCGCTGCGTCTGGAATCCTGCGCCGGTGTAGGTGACGGTGACGTCGACCTTCCTGAGATTGTCCATCGGTGCGGTGAGCTGCGTGACGTTGTAGAACCGCTGCCACTGCCCGCTCGTGCCCAGTCCCTCGCTCGCGCTGCCGCTCGGGTGGCGGCCCGCGGTGAGGGCGGTGTCGCTCCACGCGCGCGTCGAGAGCTCCTCGATCTTCTCCTGCGCGTAGTTGTTGGCGCCCGTGAGCAGGTGGTCCTGCACCTGCGCTCGCGAGCCGGTGGGGAACATGCGGCCAACGGCGAGGATCCCGATCGCGAGCACGACGATCGCGATCAGCATCTCGATCAGGGTCGAGCCGTGTTCGGACCGGCGGGCGGGCTGCGGCAGACGAGCCTTCATCGACACTCCTAGCCTGATCCATTCATGAACGCGACTGCGTGACGCATCGTGTCGCTCGGAATCGACGGTGGCGGCCCGAGACTCGGGTGTGGAATGACGCAGAGCGAACGGGAGCG
>CAIXRL010000689.1 GCA_903921835.1 Candidatus Eiseniibacteriota bacterium
CGTGTCCACAACACGGTTCCGGGGTACCCACCGAAGGTGGGTCCGGCCGGCCGATCTTCTTGCTGCTGACGCACATCCCGCACTCTCGGCTGGCGGTTCATGAATACTCCGGGCTAGGCCTGCCTGGCCTCCAATCAAGCCAAGCTGTTCCACGTGGGGATCACAGCGCCGCCGGCTCGCTCGACCCTGGCCGATGCGCTGAACCTGCGCGACTGGCGCATCCACCACGCGCTGGCTCAGAGGCTGATCGCCCGCCCAAATCAATGGGTCTCGTCGAGAATCTCGAGATCACAGGAGAAGACGAGACGATAGGCGGACGTGGAGCGACGGCCGCAATCCACGCGACCCTGCTCGTCCGCGCTTTCGACCGAGGTGCACCGGAGCCGGTTGCGCACGGCCCACGCTTCGCTGTGCGAGCCGCGTCGCTCGCCCCCGAGGCCGATTCTCTCGGCTCGCTGCTCCGTGTCCTGAAACGCGATGGGAGCGGTGATCACGTCGGACTCCGCCGATGCGCCGTTGTGCGGGTTCATCCGGTTGCCTCCCCCGCGGCGCCCGGGCGGGAGCGGCGCCAAGGGGGGCGTCCGGCTCTCGGGCGGGCCTGCCACGGTAGCTGCAGGCCTGGTGACGCGACGAAGGGAAGCGTCCCGTCGTCCGGGCGTCCTCCGTGGCTCCCGATCTCCGGCGCGCGGGCCGCGTGAAACTGCGGGCCATTCCATGCGCGCCCTGCGAGAGGCATTCCGCGCCCCCACCGCGTACGAGTCAACACAAGTATGTCGTCATTCGGCAACGTTGCTGAACGCATTCATTTCAAGGCGTGATACGCAGGTCGCGTATGCGGTCCGGCACATGACGCTCGCGCACCGCGCTGCTATTCTCCACAGTTCGTACGCGTACCGAATGAACTCTCCGAGGAGCACATCGTGGGTCACGTTTCCGAACTTCGTCTTTGCGATCCGCTCGTCGCGGCCGCTCGCGAACAGCTGCTCGCCGGCGAATCGCTCTCGCAGGAAGCCGGCGTCCGCCTGTTCGACGCGCCGATGCTCGAGCTGGGCCGGCTGGCGAACGCGGTCGCGCGCGACCGCCACGGCGACCGCGCGTACTTCACCGTGAACCGCCAGCTCAACCCGACCAACGTCTGCGTGCTCGCGTGCAGGTTCTGCGACTACGCCAGGAAGCCCGGCGCGCCCGACGCCTACACCATGACGAAGGAGCAGGTGCTCTCGCACGTGGACCCCGAGATCTCGGAGATCCACATCGTCGGCGGGCTGCACCACAAGTGGCGCTTCGACGACTACCTCGACGTGATCCGCTGGGTGAAGGCGAAGAAGCCCTCGCTCAGCGTGAAGGCGTACACCGCGGTCGAGATCGACTTCTTCTGCCGGCTGACCCGGAAGCCCGCGGACTGGGTGCTGACCGAACTGCGCGCGGCCGGGCTCGACGCGCTGCCCGGTGGTGGCGCGGAGGTGTTCAGCGAGCGCGTGCGGCGCGAGCTGTTCCCGCAGAAGATCGGCGGCAGGCGCTGGCTGGAGATCCACGAGATCGCGCACCAGCTCGGTATCCCGAGCAACGCCACGCTGCTCTACGGCCACATCGAGACGCGCGGCGAGCGCGTGCAGCACCTGATCGACCTGCGCGAGCTCGAGAGGCGCGCCCCGGGATTCCTGGCGTTCATCCCGCTCGCCTTCCAGCCCGGGGCCACGGGCCTGGTGCGCCGGCAGGCGTCGGCGATCGAGGACCTCAAGACCATCGCGCTCTCGCGGCTCGTGTTCGACAACGTGCCGCACGTGAAGGGCTACTGGGTCATGCTCGGACAGGACACCGCGGCGGCATCGCTCAACTTCGGCGCCTCGGATCTCGACGGTACGATCGGACAGGAGAAGATCGCGCACGCGGCGCTGGCCAAGAGCCCCGTGGGCATGGCCGAGGCCGGCATGGTCCAGATGATCCGCGAGGCCGGCAAGATCCCGGTACAGCGCGACGCGCTGTATCGCGTGGTGCGCGAGTACGGGCGCCGCGACGAGCCGGCGGCCGCCAGCGCCGCCTGACGCGGCCGGGCCGCAGAGTCACCCAAACGCACCCTGGAGGCCATCGCCATGAACGCGCCCACGCTCGTCTACGAGACGTACGTCCGCACGAGCCCCGGGAAACTCTGGCAGGCGATCACGGACCCGGCGTTCACGCGGCAGTACTTCTACGACACCGCGGTGCGCTCGACGTGGAAGGACGGCGACACGATCGAGCACTTCCAGCCCGACGGCGAGGTTGCGCTCTCCGGGCGGCTGCTCGAGGTGACGCCGCCCCGGCGGCTGGTGCACACCTTCAGCATGCTGCACGACGACGAAGCGAAGAAGGACCGGCCCTCGCGCGTCACCTGGGAGGTCGTGCCGCGCGGCGAGACCTGCCTGCTCAGGGTGACGCACGACGACTTCGACGGCGAGACCCGGACGTTTCAGATCGTGCGCCTGGGCTGGAACCCCATCCTCAGCGGCCTCAAGACGCTGCTGGAGACCGGCGTGCCGCTGGTGATTGCGTCCGGGCTGCCCGTCGAGACACCCACTCCGGAGGATGACCCGCGATGATTCCAGAACTGCAGGGCTACGCGCTCATGTACCGCACCACGCACGCTCTCTTCCACAAGGCGCTCGAGGGTCTCACGCCCGGGCAGGCGCTCGAGCGCCGCGACGGCGCCAACCCGATCCTGTGGATCGCGGCGCACACGGTGGCGGTGCGCGCGAGCTTCTCGAAGGGGATCGGCGCGCCCGCGGAGCTGTCCTGGGACAAGTCCTTCGCCCGCGGCGCCGAGGTGAAGGACGTCGCGGCGTGGCCCACGCTCGCCGACGTGCGCGCGAAATGGGACGAGGTGCACGCGACGTTCCTCGCGCAGGTGGAGACGCTCACCTCCGAGCAGGTCGGGGCGAAGACCCAGGCCCCGGGACTCGACGGCACGCTGCTCGGCACGCTCGGGCTGGCGGCAATCCACGATGCGTACCACGTCGGCCAGCTCGCGGCCGCGCGCCGGCTGCACGGACTGGATCGCGTGGTCGGCTGAGCCGCGGGGCGGGAACGCGAGACGCGCCCGTGCGCTCCCGCCACGCCTGCCGTACAGTCCCGGCGCCGCCCGCCGCGACGCGCCACCACCCCCCGGAAGGACCGCAGTGTTCGACTCCAGCGCCCCCCTCTTCCACGCGGCCAGGTTCGAAGACCCGCAGCAGGTGCTCGAGGCCATCTTCGGCTACCCGGAGTTCCGCCCGGGCCAGCGGCGCATCATCGACGCGGTGCTCGCGGGCCGCGACTGCATCGGCGTCATGCCCACCGGCGCCGGCAAGTCGCTCACCTTCCAGGTGCCCGCGAAGATCCTGCCCGGCGCGGTGCTGGTGCTCTCGCCGCTCATCTCGCTCATGAAGGACCAGGTCGATGCGTTGGTGCGCCTGGGCTTCCGCGCGACACTGGTCAACTCGACGCTCGAGTTCGAGGAGCGTCGCGAACGGCTGGCCGCGTTCCGCCGCGGCGAGATCGAGCTGCTCTACCTGGCGCCCGAAGCGCTCGAGGGCGGACTGCGAACGTTCATCACGGGCTGCCCGGTGAGCCTGGTGGTGGTGGACGAAGCGCACTGCATCAGCCAGTGGGGCCACGATTTCAGGCCGGCCTACCGCAAGCTGCAGGGACTCAAGGCCGAGCTGGGCGACATCCCGGTGCTCGCGCTCACGGCCACGGCGACGCGACGCGTCGCGGGCGACATCATCCGCCAGCTCGGCATGCGCAAGCCCGACGGTTTCAAGGGCTCGTTCTTTCGCCCCAACCTGCACGTCACGGCTGTGAAGAAGGGTCCGCAGGACGGCAGGCCCGCGCGCAACGTGCGCAAGGACCTGCTCGGCCTGCTGCGGCGCCACAAGGGCGAGAGCGCGATCGTCTACTGCATGAGCCGCAAGAAGGTGGATTCCATCGCCACGTGGCTCGTGGAGCAGGGCATCAACGCGGCGCCCTACCACGCCGGGCTGTCCGACGAGCTTCGCGAGCGGCACCAGGACGCGTTCGCGCGCGACCAGGTGGACGTGATCGTCGCCACCATCGCGTTCGGCATGGGCATCGACAAGAGCAACGTGCGGCTCGTGGTGCACAACGACATGCCCAAGAGCATCGAGGCCTGGTACCAGGAGATCGGGCGCGCCGGGCGCGACGGCCTCGCGAGCGACGTGGTCGTCTACTACTCCTGGGCCGACGTCATCGCGTACGACTTCTTCCTTCAGAACACGGACGACGCGGTGCAGAAGGAGGAGACGCGCGCCAAGACGGTGGAGCTCTTCCGCCTGCTCGACCGCGGCGGCTGCCGGCACCAGGCGGTGTGCGCCTACTTCGACGAGACGCTCATCGCGTGCGGCGGTTCGTGCGATACCTGTCGCGGCATCACCGTCGCGGACCTGGTCCCGGCGGTGACGGTGCGCGGCCACGCCGCGGGCGCGCCTTCCGGTTCGCGCGCGGTGTTCGACGGCGAGCTGCCCGAGAACCCGGAGTTGTTCGAGCGCCTGCGCGTGGTGCGCCGCCGCATCGCCGATGCCGAGGGCGTGCCCGCCTACATCGTCTTCAGCGACGCGGTGCTGCGCGCGATGGCCGCGCGACTCCCGCGCGACGAGGACGCCATGCGTGGCGTCCCGGGCATCGGCCCGGTCAAGCTCGAGCGCTACGGCGCGGCGTTTCTCGCGGCGCTGCGCGAGGGCTGAGCCGCCTCAGTCGCCGGGCGCCGGGCGCAGCACGGTGCGGACGACGTCGAGAAGTTCCGCGACGCGGAACGGCTTCTCGATGACGGCCGCGGCCACGCTCGCCGCCTGCTCGAATCCCGGGTGGGCGTCGCCGAGCGCGCTCATCAACACGATCGGGAGTCCCGGCTCGAGCGCGCGCAGTTCGGCGACCAGGGCGGGTCCGGCCAGGTTCGGCATGGCGACATCGGCGAGCACGAGACCGATCGAGCCGCGTCGCTCCCGCCACAGCGCCAGCGCCTCGATGCCAATGGCCGCGGGGATCGCGGTGAAGCCTGCACGCTCGAGCGCGCAACAGGCGAGTTCGCGGAGGTTGCGCTCGTCGTCCACGACGAGCACGAGCGCCGCGGGGGGCCTGTGGTGCTAGCCCGCATCATTCATGAGCCCGCGGCCTGCGAGCGCGATCTGCGCGTCCTCCGCTGCGAAGCTCGACCGGCCGCTGTCCTCATCGTGTTGACAACACGGCTGCGGCGCGGCCGGCCGATCTTCTTGCGGCTGACGCACATCTCGCACTCTCGGCTCGCGGTTCATGAATGATGCGGGCTAGTCCGGGCTGGCGGACGCGGGGGCAACGAGTTCGGGGAGGAACACGCGGAAGCGCGAGCCCCGGCCCGGCTCGAATTCGACGGCGATGCCGCCGCCGTGGCCGCGGACAATCCCGAGCGCGGCCGAGAGTCCGAGCCCGCGGCCCGTGAAGCGGGTCGTGAGGAACGGTTCGAAGACGCGCTGCCGGGCTTCGGCGTCCATGCCCGCACCGTCGTCGCTCACTTCCACGCAGGCGTAGTCACCATCCGGGCAGCGCGTGCCCTCGACGCACTCGCAGGCATGGTCCGCGCCGACGTGGACCCGCGAAGCGCGGACCGCGACCGTTCCCGGCGGGTTGTCCAGCGATTCGCTCGCGTTCACGACGAGGTTCATCACCACCTGCGCCAGTTGTGTGGGGTCGCCCTTGACGCGCGGGACCGCCGGATCGATGTCGATGGACAGCTGCACGCCGGGGTGGACGGCGCCCGCGAGCAGGCCGCGCATCCCGGTCACGAGCGCCCCCGGATCCACGCTCACCGCGCGCATCGGGGCGTGTCCCGTGTACGCCAGCATCTGCCTCGCCATTGTCGCCGCGCGCTGCGCCGAGAGCTGGGCGTCGTGCAGCTTGCGGGCGGGCTCCGAGTCGGGCGGCAGCCTTTCAAGCGCCAGTTCGACTTTTCCGAGCACCCCGGTGAGGAGGTTGTTGAGGTCATGCGCCACGCCGCCCGCCATGCGGCCCAGGCTCTCGAGCTTCTGCGCCCTCTGCAGGCGCGCCTCGAGATCCCCGCGTTCCTCTTCCGACTGCCGCACGCGGGAGATGTCGGTGGCCACGCCGCAGATCAGCGGCGTGACGCCGTCCGCGTCGTGGATCACCAGCTTCTGGACCAGGTAGGGACGCTGTCCGTCCGCCGCGGGAAGCTGGGTCTCGTACTCGAACGGCTGCGAGGGGGCGGACAGCACCTCGGCGTTCCCCCGTCTCATCGCCTCGTGCACGGAGACCGGAGAGAAGTCGCCGATCGTGCGCCCGACGATCTCGTCGCGGTGGTGGTTGAACTGCCGCTCCCAGGCGCTGTTCACGAACCGGTAGCGGCCCTCGGCGTCCACGGTGAAGATCGCGACGCTCAGGTGATCCAGGATCGCGCGCTGCTGTTCCGCCACGGCCGCGACCCGCGCTGCGCTCGCGCGCTCTTCGGTGAGATCGAGGTTCACGCCCACGTGGCCGGCGTAGGCACCGGACTCGTCCTCGTAGGGCACGCCGCGCAGGAGCATGTGGCGCCACTCGCCGTCGGAGCGACGGATGCGGTACTCGACCTCAAACACGGCGCGGCGCTCGACCGCGTCACGAAGACCCTGCAGGACCCGCGTCGAGTCGCCGGGCCAGACGTTCTCTGCCCAGGATGAAACCAGGTCGGCCGCTTCGTCCCGACCGGCAAACGCGAGCCATGGACGGCTGGCCCAGATCGTCCGGCCGGAGATGTCGGTGAGCCAGACGTAGAGCAGCGCCTCGTCCAGCAACCGCTGCAACGCGCGCTCGAGCTGCGGGGAGACGCGACGCTGGGACTTCTCTTCGGACATGGAGGTCGACCTGCGAGGGGAACCGTCCGGCGCCGCGTCTCCATCTCGCGTGCGGGCCGATACGAGCCTATGGCAACGGTTACATGCCCCGCACTGCGCCGCGATGTCCCCGACAGTTCCGGCGGGCGTTTCCCGGCGGGCGCTGCGGCGGAGGGATCCCGCGACCTCACGCCCTTTGCTTCGCGCGCATGCGGCCCGGCCTCTGTGGCACTACCGCCGCATGCACGCCCGCCGCAGGCCGCACCCCGGGTTTCGCATGGCCGCTTTGGCGCGCCGCGGTAGCCGTGTTCGCCCTGGCGCTGCCGGCGGGGCGCCCGTCCGCCGCGCACGCGGCCCTGCCCGACGCTGCCGGGGGCCCGTGGGTCGAGGTGCGAAGCGCCCACTTCACCGCGTGCTCGAACACGGGCGAACTCACCGCCACGCGGGTCGCGCGGCACCTGGAGCGGCCGGCCGAGACCATCGAGCGGACGACGACGTGTTCTCGCGTCGACGGCGGGCGCGACATTCGCGTGTTCGTATTCCGCGACCGGGGGGCGTCCGTGCCGTACAGCCCGTTCAGGGAACCCGAGGGCTCGCAGACGGGCGGATCTCACGTGTCGGGAGACGACGCCGAGCACATCGAATTCGGGATTGCCGCGGCCAGGTCCACCCAGGGACTTCCGGAATACGCGCGCCGGGCCGCGGCGACAGCGGATGACCTGAGGTTCTCCTCGCACGAATACCTGCACGCGGTGATCAGCCGCAGCTTCGGCTACCTGCCCGTGTGGGCCAACGAGGGGCTCGGCGCCCTGATCCAGGCGCGCGAGAACCACCCGCTCGTGCCGGAGGTCGAGGGCGCCACGGCGCTACTGCAGATGCGCGCCGGCAACCGCGGCGCCGCGATCCACTACTACCGTCGGATACCGCGCGGGGAGCACCGCGACTACTGGCGGGCGTCGGCGGGGTACCTGATTGGGGATGCGACCATCGCGGAAGCGACCGCTGAGGCGGGGGCACAGCACGTGGACGAAGCGGAGTCGCTGGCCACGGACCTGCAGCGCACCGTCGTCGAGGCGGGAGCTCCGGCCCGGGGCGCGCGCCGCGGCCGCCCCGCTTCAGCTCCCCGCCGTCACCGCACCCGCGCGGCCAGCACGGCGCGCACCTCGTCCAGCCCGGCGCCCACGCCACGCAGCGCGACCAGCGCGTGGTAGACCAGGTCTGCGGCCTCCTCGACCGCCCGCGCGCGGTCGCCGTCCGCGCATGCCACGGCCAGCTCCGTCGCCTCCTCGCCGAGCTTCTTGAGGCGCAGGTTGCGGTCGCCCAGCAGCCGCTGCGTGTAGCTGGGCCTGTCCCCGGCCGCCGGGGCCGCGGCGCGCGCCGCGAGGGTGCGGTCGAGCGCGGACAGCGCATCGGACTCGAGCGCGTCGTCGCGGAAGCACGACGTCGTGCCGTCGTGGCATGCGGGCCCCGCGGGAACGACCCTGGCGAGTACCGTGTCCGCGTCGCAGTCCCAGGCGAGCGAGACCAGCGCCTGCGTGTTGCCGCTGGTGGCGCCCTTGTGCCAGGGGCCGCGCGTGCGCGAGCGGTAGTGCATCTCGCCGGTCGCGAGCGTGAGATCGAGCGCTTCGCGATCGGCCCACGCCAGCATCAGCACCACGCCCGTGCGGGCATCCTGCGTCACGACGGGGACCAGCGTGTCCGCGGCGAGCCTCGTGAGATCGAACATCGTCACTCCTTCAGTGGGCCGGCGAGGGCGCGGCTCCGGTGTCGCGAACGGCGACGCCGTCGCGCACGAGCGTGGACTTGATGTCGGCGAGGGCGACGAGCCCGTCGTGCAGCACGCCGGCGAGCAGCGCCGCGTCGGCGTTGGCCTCGCGCAGCACCTGCGAGACGTGCGCGGCGGTGCCGGCGCCGCCCGATGCGATCACCGGGACGTCGACCGCGTTCGCCGCCGCGCGCGTGAGCTCGATGTCGTAGCCGCTGCGCCCGCCGTCGCGGTCGATGCTGGTGAGCAGGATCTCGCCCGCGCCGCGGCGCACGCACTCGCGCGCCCACGCGATGGCCTCGAGACCCGTGGCCTTCGAGCCGCCGTGCGTGTGGACACGCCAGGCGCCGTCCTCGAGCGCGGCGTCGATGCTCGCGACCACGCACTGCGCGCCGAAGCGCGCCGAGAGCTCGCCGATGGACTCGGGCCGCTCGACCGCGGCGGAGTTCAGGCTCACCTTGTCGGCGCCCGCGCGCAGCACGCGCGCGCCGTCTTCGGCCGTGCGCACGCCGCCACCCACCGTGAGCGGCACGAACAGCCGTTCGGCGGTGCGGCGCACCACGTCCAGGAACGTGGCGCGGCCCTCACGCGAGGCGGAGATGTCGAGGAACACGATCTCGTCGGCGCCCTCGCGTTCGTAGCGCTCCGCCATCTCCGCGGGTTCACCCACGTCGCGCAGTCCCTGGAAGCGCACGCCCTTCACGACGCGCCCGTCCAGCACGTCGAGGCAGACGATCACGCGGCGTGTCAGCACCCGCCGTCCTCCCACTTCACCGCGCCCTTGGTGCTGAAGGGCGCGCCGGACTCGCCGAGCGCCTCGCGCACCGCCAGCCCGAGCGCCTTGAAAGCGGCCTCGACCACGTGGTGCCGGTCGGTGCCACGCAGCACGCGCACGTGCAGCGTGGCGCGCGACTGCATCGCGAACGAGCGCATCCAGTGGTCGTACAGCGGCGCGGGCAGCGGCCCTTCGTAGTACGGCCGGCCGCCCAGGTCGAGCGCGACCTGCACGAGCGCGTCGTCCATGGGCAGCGTGCGAGCGCCGTAGCGGTTCGCGCGCGCCGGCACGATGCGCGCGAGCGCCTCGCCCAGCGTGATCGCGACGTCCTCGACCAGGTGGTGACGCAGGTCGCCGCGGGCCTTCAGCTCGAGGTCCAGCCCCGCGTAGAGAGCGAACGCGGTCAGCATGTGGTCAAGGAACGGCTCCCCGGTCTCCACGCGCGCAGGGACCGGCGCCGCAATCTCGCCGGTGCGGCCCAGCCCGATCTCGACCCGCGTCTCCCTCGTCTCGCGCACGATCGTCTTCATCCGGCGAACTCCTCCGCGATGGCGCGCGCGTCGAGCACGCCGGTGTAGAGCGCCATGCCGAGCACCGCGGCGGCAACGCCGCGAGAGGCCAGGGCGCGAAGATCCTCCGCCGACGCGATGCCGCCGGAGGCGTGAAGCGGGCACGCTGCGGCCTGCGCCGCGCGCTGTGCGAGTTCCAGGTCGGGGCCGGCGAGCCGGCCCTCGCGTTCCACCGCGGTGACGAGGATGCCGGCGAGCGGCAGCGCCGACAGCGAGCGCACGGCACCAACCGCGTCGCGGTCCTGGGTGCGCGCCCAGCCGTGCGTGGCGACCCTGCCGTCGCGCGCGTCCACGGCCACCACCAGCCTCTGCGGGAAGCGCGCCACCATGGTGCCGAGCCACGCGCCGTCC